>NZ_JBHXEG010000046.1:0-67866 GCF_042724935.1 Kitasatospora sp. NPDC127060 | reverse complement strand
TGGGCTCACCTGGCCATGGGCTCACCTGGCCATGGGCTCACCTGGCCATGGGCTCACCTGGCCATGGGCTCACCTGGCCATGGGCTCACCTGGCCGGGCGCTGCGCCCGCGTCAACTCGGGCCTCGGGTGGGGCGGCTGCTGAGCCCGGCAGCCGCCGGGTCCGGGCCCGTGCGTTCGTTCTCCCGGTCCTCCTTCCTCCTCAACTCGGCGGCATCGGCTGCCACAGGCAGCCGCAGTCCGGGTGGCCTCGTAGCCGCAGACGGCGGGGCATCCCGTCGCCCGCGGAAATCTCGCACCAGCCGTCGACGCTGGGCGGCCGGCCGCCGTCCAGGTACACCTGGACGTGCAGCGCCGCCAGTCCGGCGACGGTCGTCGCCAGGGCGGTGTCGCAGGCCGGTGTGCGGGCGCGGCCGGGGCCGTTGTCCGCCAGCTGGGCGAGGACTCGCGGCCAGTCGGCGTCCTCGTCCTCGCGCCGGAGCACCAGGCAGTGCCCGCAGGCTGATCTCCCCGGGATCACCAGCGGCCCGATGATGCCGAACTCCTCGACCACGCCCACGTACAGATGCGGCACCCCGGCCCGGAGCAGCAGGCGGGCCTCGTACGTCCCGCCCGCGAAGGCGGCGCTGCCGTCCCGCGGGGCGAGGACCACGAAGTCGGGTGGCGGGCCGTCGCTCTTCCGCCGTGGCACCGGGACCAGCGGGCGCCCGGCGGCCCGTTGCACGGCCTCCCGGGCGACGGTCGAGCGCAGCCGCCCGATGTCCGAGGGCGGTAGCCCTGCGGGGGAGCAGTCGCCGGGCTGGACCCGCCCGCTGTCGGCTACGGCGACGCTGCCGGCGCCCCCGGCGGCGAGCACCGCCGCGACGGCGGCGCCGACCCGGCCGGCGCCGCGTACCTCGATCCGGGCCTCGGATCGGCGGGCCAGGACGGCCGGCGCGGCGCCCGGGCCGGAGTGGACCAGGGACAGCGAGGCGAGGTCGGGCCCGAGGAGGTCCCGGTGGGGCGGGGGGAAGCGGGACAGCGCCTTGTCGGTCGCCTCCGCGTCGTCGAGCAGCCCGGTTTCCTCCAGTTCGCTCAGCAGGGTGTCGGCGGGTTCGCGGCCGAGGCCGATCCGTTCGCCGGCGGTCAGCAGCTCGGGCCGGTCGCGCGTTCCGTCGAGCAGGTCGAGGAACTCGCAGAGCGTCTTGTCGGCGTTGCCGAGCACCCCGGCGTACCGGGTGACGGTGCCGAACTGCAGGGTCTCGGAGTCCCGCCAGCTGCGGGACAGGGCGGGCTTGAGTGCGAGGCGCACGACGATCTCCCTTCCGATCGTTTCCGGACGGCTGACCGCAGCATGCCCCATCGCGCCGACGGCGTGCGGAAAGTTATCCACAGGGCCGGGGGCATGATCACAACATCTGTTCGTAAGCCCTGTGGATAACTGCCCATCCTTCCGGGCGTCGGTTTCCGGACACCCTCCGTCGGCCTTTCGTTCCCGATCGCTCCATGAAAGATTTCGGCCACGGCACCGGACTTCTGTCAGCGGTACCGGGTAACGTCGTGTGCCATGGCAGCCGAGCGGGACTCCCATCCATCGGCGTCGCGTCGGCGTGCCCGTGCAGCGTCCGGGTCCCAGACGGCGGCGCCGAGCACACGTGGGCGCCCGGACGAGAAGCAGCGCGAGAAGTCGCACGAGCAGCAGCAGTCGAGGCCGCAGCACCCGCCCGCCGGGGCGGTGCCGCCCGAGGGGCACGACCGCAGCCGGGTCGAGGTGCGCCGCAGCGCCCGCCGCAGCCGCACCGTCTCCGCCTACCGCGAGGGCGACCGCACCGTCGTGCTGATCCCGGCCCGGTTGTCGCACGCCGAGGAGCAGCGCTGGGTGGCGCAGATGCTGGAGAAGCTCGCGGCCCAGGAGCGCCGGCGGGTCCTCGGGGACGACGCCCTGATGGCCCGGGCCCGGGAGCTGTCGGCGGCCTACCTGGACGGACGGGCCCAGCCGGTGCAGGTCCGCTGGGTGACCAACCAGAACTCGCGCTGGGGCTCCTGCACCCCGAGCGAGGGGACGATCCGGCTGTCCCACCGGCTGCAGGGCATGCCGGAGTACGTGCTGGACTACGTGCTGCTGCACGAGTTGGCGCACCTGCTGGTGCCGGACCACGGCGCGGCGTTCTGGGCGCTGCTGGAGGCCTACCCCCGGACGGAGCGGGCCCGCGGCTATCTGGAGGGCGTGGTGTCGGCGGCCCGGCTGCCGCACATCCCGGGGGCCCGGCACAGTGCGCCGGGGCCGGACCCGGCGGCGTCCTGCGGCTGAGGCAGGCGGACGGGCAACAGGCGGACGGGCAACAGGCGGACAGGCGAAAGGGGGCGCGGACCGCATCGGTCCGCGCCCCCTTGGCGCGTCGCACCTCAGTCCGTCAGGCGGTCAGCCGTCGCGCGCGGGCGACCAGGTCGCGAACCGAGTGGTCGGTCAGTTCCGGCAGCCTGTCGTAGTCGAACCAGCGCAGGTCCAGCGACTCCTCGCTGATCATGGCCTGCGCCCCGGCCGGGGCGAGCGCGATGTACTGGACGTCCAGGTGGGTGTTCTCCGGCCGGTCCTTGCCGGTGCAGCGGACCAGGTGCCGGTCCAGCTTGGCGGGGACGGCGGCGCCGCCGTCCCGCAGCAGGGTGAGCTCGGGGATGCCGGACTCCTCGACGGCCTCGCGCAGCGCGGCGGAGGCGAGGTCGGCGTCGCCGGGCTCGCAGTGCCCGCCCATCTGCAGCCACATGCCGACCTTGGGGTGCAGGGTGAGCAGCACCCGCCCGGCGGCCGGGTCGACGACCGCCGCGCTCGCGGTGATGTGGGCGGGCAGGCAGGACCGGTAGAGGCCCTCGGGCTGCTCGGCGAGGTGCGCGAGGTAGTCGAGCCGCAGCTGTTCCTGGTCCCGGTCGGCGGGCCGCCAGTCGGTCAGGGTGCGGACGGCGTCCGCGTGCAGGGCGGGCGCGTGCGTGCCGGTGGCCGTCATGCGGTGGGCTCGCCCTTTCCGTCGGTGCCGTCCTCGTCGGTCCCGGGCTGCTCGGGCTTGGTGAGGTCGGGCTTGCCGGCCGCGGCCTCGCCGAGGAGCTTGTCGAGGGCGTCGAAGTCGAAGCCGCCCTCCAGGTCGCCGCTGTCGCGGTGAACGAAGGCGTCCGGGTCGTCAAGGTCTGCGGCGGTGGGCAGCATGTCGGGGTGCTCCCAGAGGGCGTCGCGGCCCTCGACGCCGCGGGCGTCGGCGAGCAGCGCCCACAGCCGGGCGGCGTCGCGCAGGCGGCGCGGGCGCAGCTCCAGGCCGACCAGGGTGGCGAAGGTCTGCTCGGCGGGCCCGCCGGCCGCGCGGCGGCGGCGGACGGTCTCGCGCAGGGCGCCGGCCTGCGGCAGGTGGGGTTCGGCGGCGGCGTGCACGACCGCGTCGACCCAGCCCTCGACCAGGGCGAGGGCGGTCTCCAGGCGGGCGAGCGCGGCCTTCTGCTCAGGGGTGTCCTCGGGCTGGAGCAGGCCGCCGGCCAGTGCTTCCTGGAGTGCCTCCGGGTTGCTCGGGTCGAGCTGGCCGACGAGTTCCTCCATGCGGGAGGTGTCGACCTTGATGCCGCGCGCGTAGGCCTCGACGGCGCCCAGCAGGTGGGCCCGCAGCCACGGCACGTGGGCGAAGAGCCGCTGGTGGGCGGCTTCGCGCAGGGCGAGGTAGAGCCGGACCTCCTCGGCGGGCACGTTCAGGCCCTCGCCGAACTCGGCGACGTTCTGCGGCAGCAGGGCTGCCTTGCCGGCCGGGGCGAGCGGCAGGCCGACGTCGGTGGAGCCGACCACCTCGCCGGCCAGGGCGCCGAGCGCCTGGCCGATCTGGGTGCCGAACATGGCGCCGCCCATGGAGCGCATCATGCCCATCAGCGGGCCGGCCATGGCCTGCATCTCCTCGGGCAGGACGCCGCCCATGGCAGTGCCGACGCGCTCGGCGACCGGGTCGACGAGGTCCTTCCAGACCGGGAGGGTGGCCTCGATCCACTCGGCGCGGCTCCAGGCGACGGCGGTGCCGGCGCCGGAGGGGAACTCGGTGACGCCGTCGAGCCAGAGGTCGGCCAGGCGCACGGCCTCCTCGACGGCGGCGCGCTCGACGGCGCCGACCGAGCGGTCCTTGCTCTTGCCCTCGGCGGGTTCGGCGACGACGGTCTGCCGGGCGATGTTGAGGGCGAGGTCCCAGTTCACCGGGCCGCCTTCAAAGGAGAGCATCTGCCCGAGCTGCTGGAAGGCCGCGCCGAGGTCACCGGGGTTGAGACCACCGAACATCGCGGCGAAGGGGTTGTCGGCGCCGGGGCCGCCGGGGCCGCCGGGGCCGCCCGGGGCGCCGGGCATGCCGAACATCGCGCCGAAGGGGTTTCCGGCTCCGAAGCCGAACGGCTGGGGGCCGCCGGCGCCCTCCTGGCCCTGGTCCTTCTTGTGCTGCGCGTCGTCGGGCTTGGCCTTGCCGTCCTCGGGCTCCTCGGGAGGAACGCCGAATCCGAAGGGAAGGTCGCTCACGGGGTCCTCGATCCGGTAGGCCGTCATACGGGTGTGGCGGGAAGTGCGGTCCGCCCGGGGCTCCGGTGGAGCGGGGGACTCGTGGGCGGCTCCCGGGCGCAAGGCCCGCGCCGGGTGCACCGCCGGGCCTTCGCCTCGGGCAGGATGGACGTACGTGACACACGTCCGTACGCACATAAGCTAACCGTGGAGGATGGCCGGTGAGTTCCCCGCCCTCGGACGTTCGCTCTGGGCTGACCGCTGGAGAGGACGATCCGGACGCCACGGCGTCGCCGCCTCCAGCCTACGGCGGGCGGCCGCTGACCGTGGCGGTGACCGGTGCCGCGGGTGTGCTGGGCGAGCGGGTCGCCGCCCGGCTGGTGGCCTCGCCGCACGTGCGCAGAGTGCTGGCGGTGGACGACCGGCGCGGCGAGGTCCCCGGCGTGCAGTGGCGGGTGCTGGACGTGCGGGACCCCGCGGTGGCCGAGCGGCTGGCCGGGGTGGACGTCGTGGTGCACCTGGCGATGGACTTCGGCATGGAGTCCGATCCGCGGGCCCGCAGCGCCTACAACGTGCGCGGCGCCCAGACGGTGCTGACCGCGGCGGCGGCCGCCGGGGTGCACCGGGTGGTGCTGTGCACCTCCGCGATGGTCTACGGCGCGCTGGCCGACAACGAGGTGCCGCTGGCCGAGGACTCGGAGCTGCGGGCGACCGAGGAGGCCTCGCTGGTCGGGGACCTGCTGGAGATCGAGCGGCTGGCCCGGCGGGCGCCGCGGGCCCACCCGGGCCTGCAGGTGACGGTGCTGCGCCCGGCGGTGGTGGTGGGCCCCGGGGTGGACACCGTGCTGACCCGGCACTTCGAGGCACCCCGGCTGCTGGTGGTGGCCGGCTCCCGCCCGTGCTGGCAGTTCTGCCACGTGGACGACCTGGCGGCGGCGCTGGAGTACGCGGCGCTGGGCCTGGTCGAGGGCGAGGTGACGGTCGGCTGCGACGGCTGGCTGGAGCAGGAGGACGTGGAGCGGCTGTCGGGGATCCGGCGGATGGAGCTGCCGGCCGCGCTGGCGCTGGGGACGGCGGCCCGGCTGCACCGGCTGGGTCTGACCCCGGCCCCGGCGGGGGACCTGGCGTACACGATGTATCCGTGGGTGGTGTCCGGCAGCCGGCTGCACGAGGCGGGCTGGCGGCCGGAGTTCACCAACGAGCAGGTGCTGGCCGAGCTGCTGGCGCAGGTGTCCGGCAAGCACGCGGTGGCGGGGCGCCGGCTGGGCGGCAAGGAGGCCGCGACCAGTCTGGGGGCGGCCGGGGCGACGGTGGCGCTGGTCGGTACGGCGGCGCTGGTGCGCCGGGCCCGCAAGCGGCGCCGTTTCTGAGGCGGGAGCGGACGGGAGGTTCGGGTAGGCCGGGAGGGCTGGGGGAGGTCTGGGCGGGCCTGGCGGGCCGGGCGGGGCGACGACAAGATTCTCACGATGCGAAATTTCGGAATCGTGATGCGGAAGCCCCTTGCCCCGGTCGGCCCCGGATGAGCCATCATGGGGTCATGTCCGAGAACCACGACCCCATCCGCCTGCTCGCCATCCGCGACACCCCGCTCTCGCTGGACGAGGTGTACGAGGCGGTCGGCGACGACGCGGCCGGCGGTACCACCGTCTTCGTCGGGACGGTCCGGGACCACGACGGCGGCAAGTCGGTCTCCGCGCTGGAGTACAGCTGCCACCCCTCCGCCGAGGAGGAGATGCGCCGGATCGCCGAGAAGGTCGTCGCGGACTTTCCGGTCCGGGCGCTCGCCGCGGTGCACCGGGTGGGTCGGCTGGAGATCACCGACAAGGCCGTGATCGTGGCCGTCTCCTGCGCCCACCGCGGGGAGGCCTTCGCGGCGGCCCGTCGACTCATCGACGACCTCAAGCACGAGGTGCCGATCTGGAAGCACCAGGTCTTCGCCGACGGCGAGGAGGAGTGGGTCGGCGCTGGCGGCTGCTGATCCGATCCGTGCTCCCGCCCCCCGGCATCGCGGAACCGGCCGCACACGGAACACGTCTTCCGGGACAGGCGCGCCGAGGCCTCACCCGAACGGGTCCGGCCGGAGGCGCCGGATACTCCCTGGAAGTGAGCCGATCGGCCGTCCCGTAACCCGGATGGCGCCGGCCGCGTTGTCCGCCGGAGTGGTTAATCTGCTCATAGACACGACGAGCTGGGAGTACTGATATGGGTGCGCTCGCCTGGTTGATCATTCCGGTTGTCGCCGTCCTGGTCGCCGCCGCCTGGGCGGGTTGGGCCCAGCGGGCCCCGAAGGCCACCGGGGACCCCGCCTCGCTCGCCGAGCACCGACGCTTCATGGCCGCGATGGAACGCACCACCGCGGGCAGCGCCGCTCCCGGGGAGCACTCCGGCCGGTAGCCCGGCGGGCGCCCTCTCACGGGCGTCCCGTACTGTCGAGGCATGCCACGCCGCTCCGCGACGATGCTCGCTGCCACCCTGCTGCTCATAGCGCTGCTCTGCGTCTCGGTGCTGATGAAGGTGCCGTACACGGAGATGAGCCCGGGCCCGACGTACAACACGCTGGGCGAGCAGGGGGGCAAGCCGGTGATCACCATCACCGGGCACGACTCGTACAAGACGAGCGGACACCTGAACATGACCACCGTCCAGGTCACCGGGGCCAAGTACGAGCCCAGCCTGGTCAACGCGGTGGTCGGCTGGCTGCGCGACGACGTGCTGGTGGTTCCGCACGACAACGTCTACCCCAAGGGGCAGTCGGACGCCGACGCCAAGAAGCAGAACGCCGAGGAGTTCGCCTCCTCCGAGGACAGCGCCCGCACCGCGGCGCTCAAGCAGTTGGGCGTCCCGGTCGGCGACGAACTGATCGTCAAGTCGGTCACCGCGGGGGCGCCGGCCGAGGGCCGGCTGCACGCGGCCGACCAGATCGTCGCGGTGGACGGCACGGCCGTCGACTCGGTCGACCAGGTGGTCGCCGCCGTCACCAAGCACAAGCCCGGCGAGTCGGTGGTCTTCACCGTGGTGCCGCGGACCAAGGACGCCTCCGGCAACGGCGCCACCACCCCGGGGACGAAGACCGACGTCACCGTACCGACCGTGCGGGCCAAGGACCTCGACCCGAAGGCCCCGGCCGAGCGGGCCGAGCTCGCGGTGGTGGGCATCGGCACCGGGATCCGGCACACCTACCCGTTCCAGATCGACATCGGCCTGCAGGACGTCGGCGGCCCGAGCGCCGGGCTGATGTTCTCGCTCGGCATCATCGACAAGCTCACCCCCGGCGGCGACCTCACCGGCGGCAAGTTCGTCGCGGGCACCGGCACCATCGACGACGACGGCAAGGTCGGCCCGATCGGCGGGATATCGATGAAGCTGATCGCCGCCCGGGACGCCGGGGCCCAGTACTTCTTCACCCCGTCCTCGAACTGCGCCGAGGCCGACAAGAACGTGCCGTCCGGGCTGACCCTGATCAAGACCGACACCCTGGACGGCGCGCTGAAGTCGCTGGAGCAGATCCGCTCCGGGCAGACCTCGGCGCTGCCGTCCTGCCCCAAGTAGCCGGGGCGCGGGGTTCAGGAGAAGGTCGCCAGCAGCGCGTCGGTCAGGCCGGGCACGAGGTCCGGGCCGGTCAGCACCTCGCGGGCGACGTCCTTGGAGCGCAGCCGCAGGGCGATCTCCTTCTTGCCGTTGCGCAGCACCGCGGCGGTGATCCGCACCTCCTCGCGCTTGGGGTGGTTGGCCACCCACTCGGCGAGCTGGGCGTCGCTGGCGCCCCGGGGGCGGGACTGCTCGGCGCCCGGCGGCAGCATCAGGCGCTCGACGACCAGGGCGCAGCCGGCCACCGCGGCGGGCCAGGCGATGGTGCCGAGGAACTTGTCGAGCTCCATGCCCTCCGGGAGCTCGTCCTGCTCGACCGGGGTGAGGCCGGGCTCGTCGGTGTCGGCGAGGCCGAGCTGCTTGGCGATGTGCGGATCGGCCTTGCGCAGGGCGGCGCTGTCCACCAGGGCGAACAGCCGGGCCGGGAGGTCCCAGCCGAGGGTGGCGGCGTACTCGTCGATCTCCAGCGCGGCCCGGGTGAGCGGGGTGGCGGCGGGGAGCTTGGAGACGTCGTCGGGGGAGTTGTTCAGATCAGGCGCGTCGGACATGACTCAATCCTCACACGCCGGGCGGCGGGCGCTCGCCGGGGCGGTCGCGGGCGGCTCGGCGAGGGGCCCGGCGGGGGGTGTGGCGCGGGGTCGGCGGGGGCCGGGCGGGAACGCCGTAGTAACCGTCTGCTAACGGTGGGAACTCGGCCGAAGCCTGGTTAAGTTGCTCTGACGACCGACTGATCCCAGACGACACAGCTGAGGTGCCACCGTGGTATTCCAGATGCCGGAACGCTCAGGGCCGGGTTTCCGGCGGAGGGTGGGCCCGCCCTCCCGGCGGGCGAGAGTGGCCCTGCTGACCCTGGGCGTACTCGCGGTGCTTTTCCTGCTGTTCGTCATGTTCGCCGGTTTCTGGACGGACTGGCTGTGGTTCAGGTCGGTTCACTACTCCTCGGTGTTCACCACCCAGCTGTGGACGAAGATCGGGCTGTTCGCGGTGTTCGGCCTGCTGATGGCGGTGATCGTCGGCTTCAACGTCTGGCTGGCGCACCGGCTGCGGCCGCCGCTGTCGGCGATGTCGGTGGAGCAGCAGAGCCTGGACCGCTACCGGGCCGGCCTGGCGCCGTTCAAGCGCTGGGCGCTGATCGGCGTCTCGCTGGTGATCGGCCTGGTGGCGGGGGCGGCGGCGTCGGGCCAGTGGCGGACCTGGCTGATGTGGACGAACGCGACGTCCTTCGGCGAGAAGGACGCCCAGTTCGGCATGGACGTCTCCTTCTACGCCTTCGACCTGCCGTTCTACGAGTTCGTGCTGGGCTTCGCGTTCAGCGCGGTGATCGTCTCGCTGCTGACCTCGGCGCTGGTGCACTACCTGTACGGCGGGCTGCGGCTGCAGGGCCCGGGCCGACGGGCGAGCGCGGGCGCGCAGGGGCACCTGGCGGTGCTGCTGGGCGTGTTCGTGCTGCTGAAGGCGGTGGCGTACTGGCTGGACCGGTACGCGCTGGCGGTGAAGACCGGCTCCTACAAGGGGGTCTCGGGCTGGACGGGCCTGCGCTACGTGGACGCCAACGCGTTCCTGCCGGCCAAGACGATCCTGTTCTTCGTCGCGATCATCTGCGCGGTGCTGTTCTTCCTGACCCCGATCCGCCGCACCTGGGCGCCGGCCCTGATCGGGCTGGGACTGATGGTGCTGTCGGCGGTGCTGATCGGCGGGCTGTACCCGGCGATCGTGCAGCAGTTCCAGGTCAAGCCGAACGAGCAGGCCAAGGAGACGCCGTACATCCAGAAGAACATCGACGCGACGCGGCAGGCGTACGGGATCGCGGCCTCGGAGACCACCCCGTACAGCCCGCAGGGCTCGACCACGGGTGACGCGCTGAAGCCGGACGCGCAGACCATCGCGGACGTGCGGCTGCTGGACCCGAACATCGTGTCGCAGACGTTCCAGTCGCTGGAGCAGCAGCGCAACTACTACGCCTTCCCGAGCACGCTGTCGGTGGACCGCTACGGCACCGGCGCGGACAAGCAGGACACCGTGATCGGCCTGCGCGAGCTGGACCTCAACGGGGTGCAGCGCAACTGGATCAACGACCACTTCAAGTACACCCACGGCTACGGCGCGGCCGTCGCCAAGGGCAACCAGGTCGACGACAAGGGCGGGCCGGTGTTCACCGAGTCCGGTCTGCCGGCCACCGGCTCGCTGGGCGACTACGAGCAGCGGATCTACTACGGCGAGAAGACGACGACGTACTCGATCGTCGGCGGCGCCAACAAGGAGATCGACTACACCGACATCAAGACCGGCCAGAACGTGGAGTACACGTACGGCGGTGACAGCGGTGTCTCGCTGAACAACCCGATCACCCGGGCCGCGTACGCGGTGCGCTTCGCCGAGCCGCAGATCCTGTACGCGGGGGCGATCACCGACGGCGCCAAGGTGATCTACAACCGGACGCCGAAGGAGCGGGTGGAGAAGGTCGCGCCGTGGCTGTCGATCGACGCGGACCCGTACCCGGTGGTGCAGGGCGGCCGGGTGGTGTGGGTCGTGGACGGCTACACCACCTCGGACGGCTTCCCGTTCTCGTCGAAGACGACGCTGGGCACCGCGACCAAGGACTCGCTGACCAACCAGCGCGGTGAGCTGCTGAGCGTCGCCAACCAGGTCAACTACATCCGCAACTCGGTCAAGGCCACGGTGGACGCCTACACCGGCGAGGTGAAGCTCTACCAGTGGGACGACAAGGACCCGGTGCTGAAGACCTGGATGAAGGCCTTCCCGGGCACCGTCGAGCCGAAGGCGGACATCCCGGCGACGCTGCTGCCGCACCTGCGCTACCCGCAGGACATGTTCAAGGTGCAGCGCGACCTGCTCGGCCAGTACCACGTGACGGACGCCAACTCCTTCTTCAACGGCAGTGACATCTGGCAGGTCCCGGTGGACCCGACCAGTGACACCAAGCAGGTCCAGCCGCCGTACTACGTGACGGTGCGGATGCCGGACGCCCCCGCCGCGAGCTTCTCGCTGACCAGCAGCTTCGTGCCCAACCAGAGGCCGAACCTGGCGGCCTTCATGGCCGTCAACGCGGATCCGGGCGACGACTACGGGAAGATCCGGATCCTGAAGATGACCGGCGAGAGCGGCGCCCCCGGCCCCGGCCTGGTGCAGTCGAAGTTCAACTCCCGCCAGGAGGTGGCCAACCAGATCTTCGCGCTGAAGAGCGGCGGCGACACCGAGCTGGAGTACGGCAACCTGCTGACCCTGCCGGTCGGCGGCGGCCTGCTGAACGTGGAGCCGGTGTACGTGCGCGGGCGCGGCGCCAAGTACCCGACGCTGCAGAAGGTCCTGGCGGTGTACGGGGACGACAACGTGGCCTTCGAGAACACCCTGGAGGACGCGCTGAAGAAGCTGTTCGCCGGGCAGGCCCCGCCGGCCACGCCGGTCGCGCCGTCCAACCCGGGCGGCGGGCCCGTCCCGGGCACGACGCCGGGCTCGGGCACGACGCCGACCTCCCCGGGGACGCCGACGCCCACGCCCACCGGGCCGGGCACCCCGGCGCCGGGCGGGACGCTCTCGCCGGAGCTGCAGAAGGCGCTCGCGGACGCGGAGAAGGCGTACAACGACAGCCAGACCGCGTTCAAGAACGGCGACTGGGTGGCCTACGGCAACGCCCAGAAGGCGCTCGGGGACGCCCTGAAGGCGGCCGACGCGGCCCGCGGCGGCAGCCCGGCGCCGACCCCGACGGCGGCGCCGACCGGCACGGGGGCGGCCAGTCCGCACCCGTAGTCCCCGCTGAGCTGCGGTAACCGCTTTTGGTTCCACCCCGCGTCCGTGCTACGGTTCAACCACAACGACGCGGGGTGGAGCAGCTCGGTAGCTCGCTGGGCTCATAACCCAGAGGTCGCAGGTTCAAATCCTGTCCCCGCTACTCAGTGCCAGGGGCCCGGAGGATTCTTCCTCCGGGCCCCTGGCATGTGCGCCGTTGGAACCGTGCTATTGTTTGATCAACGACGCGGGGTGGAGCAGCTCGGTAGCTCGCTGGGCTCATAACCCAGAGGTCGCAGGTTCAAATCCTGTCCCCGCTACTCAGTGTCAGAGGCCCGGAGGATCATTCCTCCGGGCCTCTGTCGTTCCCGGATGTTTCCGTCCGGAAGCGGCGGGAACCGCTCCGGTACTATCGACCGTCGCCAACGGGGACGGCACCGGGGTTTGTGGGGTGGAAGTGTCGGGAAATCGACAAAGCGCCGAAGCAATTCCGTCGGCTTCGGGTCCGCCCCACCCGAATTCGGCCGGGGCAGGTGTACGCGGGTAGCGGGTGATGCGACGATGGGACACACGGGGGACGGTGCACGGCCGCTGATGGGCCGTCGGGTCCGGCGCCTCTCCTGGGAGTCCCCCCGGCCGTCGGCCGGGGCACGATGCCGCGACACTCTGGGGGAGCGGGAGTCGGCATGAGGCTGATCGGCAAGTCAGGCGCCAAGTCCGGTGCGGCCGTCGAGGCCGACACCGACGCCTGGGCGGAGAGCGCCGAGAGCCCCGACAACCGCCCCGGGGCCCTGCCCGCCCAGCGCACCAGCGGGCTGTCCGAGCGTCCCGCGGTCGGCGGCTCCGGGCCCGACAGCCTGGTCCACGTGTCCGCCCGTCAGTTCTCCGCCGCCGTCGGCCCGTACGGGGCGGGCGGCGACGAATCGTCCGCGGGCGCCGCACTGGACCCGGCCGGGCTGGACCCCACCAGCTTCGAGACCGCGCTGGCCGCCCGGGAGTCCGCCGCCCTGGAGGCCCGGCACCGGCAGGCCGCCGACGACGGCGACGCGGACGCCGCCGGCCGGCTCGGCACCCTGCTGCTGCGCCGCGGCGACCTGGAGGACGCCGAGCCCTACCTGCGCGCCGCCGCGGCCGCCGGGGTGCGGGCCGCCGCCAACAACCTGGGCGTGCTGCTGCACCAGCAGGGCCACCGCGCCGAGGCCGGCCAGTGGTGGCGCCAGGCGGCGGTGGCGGGCAGCGCCCCCGCCGCGCACGCGCTCGGGCTCCAGCTGCGCGACCAGGGCGAGGAGGAGGCCGCCGAGTACTGGCTGCACTTCGCCGCCGACCACGGCCACCCGCTCGGCGCCTACGCGCTCGGCGACCTGATGGAGCACCGGCGCGACGTACGGGCCGAGCGCTGGTTCAAGGTGTCCGCCGACGCCGGGCACCGGGAGGCCGCCTACCGGCTGGCCCGGATGCGCGAGGCCGCCGGGGACAAGGAGACCGCCGAGGCCTGGTACCGCACGGCCGCCGCCCGCAGCCACGCCCGCGCCGCGCTGCGCCTGGGCGTGCTGCTGGAGGAGCGCGCCGGCGACGACCGGTCGCTGCTGGAGGAGGCGGCCCGCTGGTACCGGCAGTCCGCGCAGAACGGGGAGCCGCGGGCCGCCTGCGCGCTGGGCTTCCTGCTGCGCGACTCCGGGGACGTCGTCGCCGCCGCCGAGTGGTGGCAGGAGGCCGCCGAGGCCGGCGACGGCAACGCCGCCAACGCGCTCGGCGCCCTGCACGCCGGCCGCGGCGAGGCCAAGGCGGCCGAGCACTGGTACCGCACCGCCCTCGACGCGGGCGACCAGAACGGCGCCTTCAACCTCGGCCTGCTCTGCGCCGGCACCGGTCGTGAGCAGCAGGCCGAGCAGTGGTACCGCCGGGCCGCGTACGCCGGGCACCGGGAGGCCTGCAACGCGCTGGCCGTGATGCTGCTCCAGCGCGGCGAGGAGTCCGGCGCCGAGCCGTGGTTCTCCAAGGCCGCCGAGGCCGGCAGCGTGGACGGCGCCTTCAACCTGGGCGTGCTGCACGCCGGGCGGGGCGAGGTGCGGCAGGCCCAGGAGTGGTACGCGCGGGCCGCCGCCGAGGGCCACGGCGAGGCGGCGCTGCAGCTGGCGGTCGCCCAGGAGCAGCGCGGCAACCTGTCCGGCGCTTTGGAGCGCTACCGGCAGGCGGCGGCCGGCGGCTCGGCGGAGGGCGCGTTCCGGCTGGCCTCGGTGCTGGACCGGCGCGGGGACGCGGATGCCGAGGCCGAGCACTGGTACGCGCTGGCGGCCGACGCCGGGCACCGCCGGGCGCAGGTGCGGATGGGCGTGCGGGCGGCCGAGCGCGGGGCGCTGGAGATCGCCGAGAGCTGGTACCGGCGGGCCGCCGAGGCGGGCAGCCGCAGCGCGGCGTTCAACCTGGGGCTGCTGCTGGCCCGGCAGGACAGCGAGGCGGAGGCGATGCTCTGGTACACCCGGGCCGCCGACGCCGGGCACGGGCGGGCGGCGCTGCGCCTGGCGCTGCTGGCGCTGCGCCGGGGCGAGCCGGTGCAGGCCGAGAACTGGTGCCGGCGGGCGATCGACTACGGGCCGGCCGAGGTCGCGGAGCGGGCCGGGCGGCTGCTGGGCGCGCTGCATGCGGAGCTGAGCGCGTAGCGGGCCGTCGGCCTCCGCCTCAGCGGCGGCAGTCGGGGCACAGGCCGCGGTAGGTGACCTCGGCGGTGGTGACGGCGAAGCCGAAGCGCTCGGCGGCGGGCAGTGCCGTGAGCGGGTCGCCCTGGGGGTGGACGTCGCGGATCGCGCCGCAGCCGGAGCAGACCAGGTGCTGGTGGGCGCGGTGGGCGTTGGGGTCGTAGCGCTTGGCGCGGCCGTCGGTGGCGACCTCCAGCACCTCGCCGAGGGTGACGAGTTCGCCGAGCGTGTTGTAGACGGTGGCGCGGCTGATCTCGGGCAGGCGGGCGGCGGCGCGGGCGTGCACTTCGTCCGCGGTGAGGTGGACGTGCTCGCCGTCGAGGACCTCGGCCACCACCCGGCGCTGCGAGGTCAGCCGCCAGCCGCGTCCGCGCAGTCTCTCCAGCAGGTCACTCATGGGACCAGAATAAGTCAGGCTCCGAGATTGGTGCCAGTGTTGACTTGGACGAAGTCCAAGTTAGGATCGTGTCATCACGACCGGATCCCTCGGAGGCGACCCGTTATGACCACGCAGGACGAGCTGCGCCCGACCCTCACCACGGAGGCGGGAGCCCCCGTCGCCGACAACCAGAACACCGCGACCGCTGGTGTCGGCGGCCCGGCCCTGATCCAGGACCAGCTGCTGTTCGAGAAGCTCGCGCACTTCAACCGCGAGCGGATCCCGGAGCGCGTGGTGCACGCCCGCGGCGCCGGCGCGTACGGCACCTTCACGGTGACCGCCGACGTGACGCCGTACACCCGGGCGGCCTTCCTGTCCGAGATCGGCAAGCAGACCGAGGTCTTCCTGCGGTTCTCCACCGTGGCCGGCAATCTCGGCGCGGCCGACGCGGTGCGCGACCCGCGCGGCTTCGCGCTGAAGTTCTACACCGAGGAGGGCAACTACGACCTCGTCGGCAACAACACCCCGGTGTTCTTCATCAAGGACGCCATCAAGTTCCCCGACTTCATCCACACCCAGAAGCGGGACCCGTACACCGGCTCGCAGGAGGCCGACAACGTCTGGGACTTCTGGGGCCTGTCGCCCGAGGCCACCCACCAGGTGACCTGGCTGTTCGGTGACCGCGGCATCCCGGCCAGCTACCGGCACCTGAACGGCTACGGCTCGCACACCTTCCAGTGGCAGAACGAGGCCGGCGAGCACTTCTGGGTCAAGTACCACTTCAAGACCGACCAGGGCATCCGCAACCTCACCCAGGCCGAGGCCAACAAGCTCGCCGGCGAGGACCCGGACAGCCACCAGCGGGACCTGCGCGAGTCGATCGAGCGCGGTGAGTTCCCCAGTTGGACGGTGCAGGTCCAGATCATGCCGGCGGCCGACGCGGCCGCGTACCGCTTCAACCCCTTCGACCTGACCAAGGTCTGGCCGCACGCCGACTACCCGCCGGTCGAGATCGGCCGACTGGAGCTCAACCGCAACCCCGACAACGTCTTCGCCGAGGTCGAGCAGTCGGTGTTCTCCCCGGCGCACTTCGTGCCCGGCATCGGGCCGTCCCCGGACAAGATGCTCCAGGGCCGCCTGTTCGCCTACGCGGACGCCCACCGCTACCGGGTCGGCATCAACGCCGACCACCTGCCGGTCAACCGCCCGCACGCCACCGAGGCCCGCACCAACGGCCGCGACGGCCACCTGTACGACGGCCGGCACGGGCGGCAGAAGAACTACGAGCCGAACAGCTTCGGCGGCCCGGTGCAGACCGGCCGTCCGCTGTGGGCGGCGACCGCGGTCGACGGCTCCACCGGCACCCACGCGGCGCCCTCGCACGCCGAGGACGACGACTTCGTGCAGGCGGGCGACCTCTACCGGCTGTTCTCCGAGGAGGAGAAGCAGCGGCTGATCGCGAATCTGGCGGGCTTCATCGCCAAGGTCTCGGCCGACCGGGAGGACATCGTGGAGCGGGCGATCGACAACTTCCGCAAGGCCGACGCCGACTACGGGCAGCGGCTGGAGGCGGCGGTCCGGGAGCTGCGCAAGCAGTAGCCGGACCGGAACGAGCGGCGGGCCCGGATGACCAGCTCCCACTGGTCATCCGGGCCCGCGCTGGTTACTCGCCCGCTCGCCTGCGGGTCAGACGGAGAGCCGTCGCAGGGTCTCGTCGTGCAGCAGGCCGTTGGTGGCCACCGCGTCGGCGCCGCCGGGGCCGGGGACGCCGTCCAGGCCGGTGAACAGGCCGCCGGCCTCCTCGACCACGATGCAGGGCGCGGCCATGTCCCACAGCGACAGCTCGGGCTCGGCGGCGATGTCCACGGCGCCCTCGGCGACCATCATGTAGGACCAGAAGTCGCCGTAGGCGCGGGTGCGCCAGCAGGCGCGGGTGAGGTCCAGGAACGGGTCCAGGCGGCCGCGGTCCTCCCAGCCGGTGAGGGAGGAGTACGAGAAGGAGGCGTCCTCCATCCGGGAGACGCCGGAGACGTGGATCCGGGAGGCCTTGGCCAGGCTGCGGCCGGCGTAGGCGCCCAGGCCCTTGGCGGCCCACCAGCGGCGCTGCAGCGCCGGGGCGGAGACGATGCCGACCACCGGGCGCTCGACGCCGTCCGGGCCGTCCTCCAGCAGGGCGATCAGGGTGGCCCAGACCGGGACGCCGCGGATGTAGTTCTTGGTGCCGTCGATCGGGTCGATCACCCAGCGGCGCGGGCCCGAGCCCTGGAGGCCGAACTCCTCGCCGAGGACGGCGTCGCGCGGGCGGGCGCGCTGGAGCACGCCGCGCACCAGTTCCTCGGCGGCCTTGTCGGCGTCGCTGACCGGGGTGAGGTCCGGCTTGGTCTCGATCTTCAGGTCGAGGGCGCGGAAGCGCTCCAGGGTGATCGAGTCGGCCGAGTCGGCGAGGACGTGGGCGAGTCGGAGATCGTCGTGGTAGTCGGCCATGCCGGAAACCCTAGCTCAGTGGGTCGGGCCGGTCCGGGTGTCTCGGTGGGTGGTCGGCGGGTCGGGCCGGGCGGTCAGTGGGCCGAGCCGCTGAGCTGGAGGCCGATCACCCCGGCGATCACCAGCGAGATGGAGACCAGCTTGAGCACCGAGGTGGTCTCGTCCAGGAAGGCCATGCCGTAGATGGCGGTGCCGGCCGCGCCGATGCCGGTCCACACCGCGTAGGCGGGGCCGACCGGCAGGCTCTTCAGCGAGAGGGTGAGCAGCCCGAAGCTGCTGAGGGCGAACACGCAGAAGCTGATGGTGGGCCAGAGCTTGGTGAAACCCTCGCTGAGCTTGAGGTTGATCGCGAAGCCGGTCTCCAGCAGGCCGGCCAGGATCACCAGGGCCCATGCCATCGGGTGCCCTCCCTGTCGATCGACGGACGGGCCGTGCCCGGCCCGACTTTCCTATGATCGCCAGGGCGGGCCGGTCCGACACCTCGAACGGGTCACGGACCCGAGGGACGGCAAAGCCGTCAGTCGCCCTCGCGGGCCTCCTTGCTGGCCAGCAGACGGCGCAGCGAGTAGAGCCGGGCGCCCTCGGCGTGGCCGTCGGCGACCCAGGCGTCCAGGGCGCAGTCCGGTTCGTCGTGGCTGCAGGCGCGCGGGCAGTCGACGGTGCCGGGCTCCAGGTCGGGGAAGGCGTGGATGACCCGGGACGGGTCGATGTGGGAGAGGCCGAAGGAGCGGAAGCCGGGCGTGTCGATCACCCAGCCCGGGTCGAGCGCCTTGCGGGATCCGGGCTTGGCGCCGGGCGGCGGGGGCAGCCGCAGGGCCAGGGCGGAGACGGTGGTGTGCCGGCCGCGGCCGGTGACCGCGTTGACGTGGCCGGTCTGCCGCTGGCGGTCCGGGACCAGGGCGTTGACCAGGGTGGTCTTGCCGACGCCGGAGTGGCCGATGAACACCGTGGAGAGCCCGCGCAGGTGCTCGCGGACGGCCTCGGCGCCGGTGGTCTCCAGCTCGTCCCGGCGGGTGACGACGTAGTCGATGCCCAGCGGGGCGTACGACTCCAGCAGCTCGTCGGCCGGGGTGAGGTCGGACTTGGTGAGCACCAGCAGGGGCTCCATGCCCGCGTCGTAGGCGGCGACCAGGCAGCGGTCGATCAGCCGGGGGCGGGGCTCCGGGTCGGCCAGCGCGGTGACGATGGCCAGTTGGTCGGCGTTGGCGACGACGATCCGCTCGTACGGGTCGTCGTCGTCCGCGGTGCGCCGGAGCACGGAGCCGCGCTCCTCGACCCGGACGATCCGGGCCAGGGTGTCGGCGTCCCCCGAGAGGTCGCCGACCAGGTTGACCACGTCGCCGACGACGACGCCCTTGCGGCCCAGTTCGCGGGCCTTCATGGCGACGACCTCGCGCTCCTGCTTGGTCCCCGGATCGACCAGGCAGGTGATCCGGCCGCGGTCGACGGTCAGCACCATCGCCTCGGCGGCGTCCTCGTGCTTGGGCCTGATCCGGGTCCGCGGCCGGGAGCCCCGGCGGGCGGGGCGGTTGCGGATGTCGTCCTCGTCGGCGTCCTTGCCGTAGCGGCGCATGATTCCAGTCTCCGCTCAGGCGTCCGTCGCCGCCGTGCCCTCGCCGAGCAGCTCCGCCCACATCCCGGGGAAGTCGGGCAGGGTCTTGGCGGTGGTGCCGACGTTCTCCACGTCGACGCCGGGCACGGCCAGGCCGAGCACCGCGGCGGCGGTGGCCAGGCGGTGGTCCTCGTAGGTGTGGAAGATGCCGCCGTGCAGCGGGCGCGGGCGGATCCGCAGGCCGTCCTCGGTCTCGCTGACGTCGCCGCCGAGGTCGTTGATCTCCTTGGCGAGGGCGGCCAGCCGGTCGGTCTCGTGCAGGCGCAGGTGGGCGATGCCGTACAGGTGGGACTCGGAGTCGGCGAGGGCGGCGACGGCGGCGATCACCGGGGTGAGCTCGCCGACGTCGTGCAGGTCGGCCTCGATGCCGTGGATCCGGCCGGTGCCGGTGAACTGCAGGCCCTCGTCGGTGAACTCGCAGGCGCCGCCCATCCGGGTGTAGAGGTCGCGCAGCTGGTCGCCGGGCTGGGTGGTGTGCTTGGGCCAGTCGCGGACGGTGACCCGGCCGCCGGTGACCAGGGCGGCGGCGAAGAACGGGGCGGCGTTGGAGAGGTCGGGCTCGACCACCAGGTCGCGGCCGAGCAGGGCGCCGGGGGTGACCCGCCAGACGTCCTTCTCGCCGCCGTCCTCGGGGGCGTCGACCTGGGCGCCGGCCAGGCGCAGCATCTCGACGGTCATCCGGATGTGCGGCAGCGACGGCACCGGGCCGCCGACGTGCCGGACCTCGACGCCGTGGTTGTAGCGGGCGCCGGAGAGCAGCAGGGCGGAGACGAACTGGGACGAGGAGGAGGCGTCCAGCTCGACCGGGCCGCCGTCGAGGCCGCCGGTGCCGTGGACGGTGAGCGGGAAGCTGCCGCGTCCGCCGTCCTCGATCCGGGCGCCGAGCGCGCGCAGGGCGTTGATCACGCCGTGCTGGGGGCGCTCGTGGCTGCGCGGGTCGCCGTCGAAGTGCACCGGGCCGTCGGCGAGGGCGGCGAGCGGGGGCAGGAAGCGCATGACCGTGCCTGCGTTGCCGACGTCCACGTTGGCGGGGCCGCGCAGCGCGGGGGCGGGGATGACCCGCCACGCCTCGCCGCCGCCGGTGCCGCCGGAGTCGTTGTTGACCTTCTCCTCGATGGTGACCCCGAGGGCGCGCAGGCCGTCGGCCATCAGCTGGGAGTCGCGGCTGCGCAGCGGGCGGCGCACCCAGCCCGGTCCGTCGGCGAGTGCCGCCAGCACCAGGGCCCGGTTGGTGACCGACTTGGAGCCGGGGATGGTGACGGTGGCGTCGACGGGGGCGGTGGCGACGGGGGCGGGCCACAGGGTCTCGGTCATGTGGGCCAGTCTAGGGGCCGTACCGGAACGGCCCGGGCGACGGCCGCATGGTGGGAAGCCAGGGCGGACACGGCGGACACGGCGGACACGGCGGGGACGCGGCAGCCGGCCGCGGACGCTACAGCGGCCGCAGCAGCCAGTTGGCGCCCAGGGCCAGGCAGGCGAGGGCGATCAGCAGGAACACGGTGACCCAGGCGAGGGCGGGGACGTGGGTGAGCCGGGCGAGCTGGTCGGCGTCGGAGTCGCGGGCCCAGCCGATCCGGCGCTGGTGCTGGAGCTCCAGGACCGGGCGCACCGCCCCGAACAGCAGGAACCAGCAGCCGAGGTAGGCGAAGCCGGCCTGGACCTGGCTGCTGCCGAACCAGGAGACCAGGAAGAAGGCGCCGCCGGCGACCAGCACGGTGAACAGCCCGAAGGCGTTGCGGATGCGGATCAGCAGGGCGAGCAGCAGGGCGATGGCCAGCCACAGCAGCAGGGTGATCCGGTCGGCGGCGAGCAGGGCGGCGCAGCCGAGGCCGAGCAGGGCGGGGGCGGTGTAGCCGGCGGCGGCCGTGAGGACCATGCCGGGGCCGGTGGGGCGGCCGTAGGAGAGGGTGAGGCCGGAGGTGTCGGAGTGCAGCCGGATGCCCGCGAGCTTGCGGCGGGTGACGAGCGCGGCGAGGCCGTGTCCGCCCTCGTGGGCGATGGTGACGGCGTTGCGGGCGACGTGCCAGAGCGGGCGGGCGAGGACGGTGAGCAGGGCGGCGCAGCCGGTCGCGAGGACCAGCCAGCCGGGCGGGGCGGCCTGGGCGCCGGTGACCCGGTCCCACAGTTCGCCGAGGTTCTGGTTGTTCGGGTTCATCGGCGCTCGTCGCCTCCGTTCGCTGCGTTGGGCCGTTCGGGGCAGCCTCCCATGCGGGGACGGCGGGACGGCAGCGGGCGGTTCTCCCGGTGGGATGAGGAAGTGGTGAGTGCGGGCGGCATGGCAAGCTGGCCCGCATGTGCGGTCGGTTC
This sequence comes from Kitasatospora sp. NPDC127060, assembly GCF_042724935.1. Classification (NCBI taxonomy): domain Bacteria; kingdom Bacillati; phylum Actinomycetota; class Actinomycetes; order Kitasatosporales; family Streptomycetaceae; genus Kitasatospora; species Kitasatospora sp. NPDC127060. The sequence continues at coordinate 46,569 of NZ_JBHXEG010000046.1, read as the reverse complement.
GCAGCCAGCAGCAAGCCCGAGGACCTCGTCGACCTGTTCGACGTGGAGTTCTGGGACCCGCAGGAGTCCCTGGATCCGAACTGGAACGTGGCGCCGACCACCAGCGCCTTCGTGGTGCTGGAGCGGCAGGCCAAGGGGGCGGCGCGGCCGGTGCGGCAGCTGCGGGCGCTGCGCTGGGGGCTGGTGCCGCAGTGGTCGAACTCCGCCGAGACGGCGGTGAAGATGATCAACGCGCGCTCGGACACGGTGCACGAGAAGCCCGCCTACCGGCAGGCCTTCGCCGCCCGCCGGTGCATCCTGCCGGTGGACGGCTACTACGAGTGGCAGACGGTGCCGGGCGAGCGGGGAAAGGCGCGCAAGAAGCCGTTCTTCGTCTCCCGGGCGGACGGCAGCCCGCTGGCGCTGGCGGGGCTGTACGAGTTCTGGCGCAACCGGGCGGTGCCGCCGGGGCATCCGGAGGCCTGGCTGGTGACCTTCACGATCGTCACGACGGACGCTGAGGAGCTGCTGGCGCCGATCCACGAGCGGATGCCGCTGTTCCTCGACCCGGGGGACTGGGGCGACTGGCTGGACCCGGGGCTGAGCGATCCGGAGGAGGCGCGCCGGCTGCTGATACCCCCGCCGCCGGGGGCGCTGCTGGCCACGCCGGTGTCGCCGGCGGTCGGCAGCATCCGCAACAACGGCCCGGAGCTCAAGGAGCCGTGGGCCGAGGTCGAGTACGAGACCACACTGTTCTGAACCGTCTTCGGGAGCCGCTGAGATGACCACCACCGAACTCGTCGCCACCGAGGCCGGGGACGCCCGGATCACCTACCACCGGGCCGCCGCGCCGAAGGCGGTGCTGGCGCTGGGGCACGGGACCAGCGGTGCGATCGACGGCCGGGACCTGGCGGCGCTGGCCGGGTGGCTGCCGGCTCGCGGGATCACCGTGGCGCTGGTCGAGCAGCCCTGGAAGGTGGCCGGGAAGAAGCTCGGCCCGTCGGCGGCGAAGACCCTGGACGCCGGCTGGCGGCCGGTCGCGGAGCACCTGGTGGGGCAGGGGCTGCCGCTGGTGGTGGGCGGGCGCAGCGCGGGGGCGCGGGTGGCCTGCCGGGCGGGGGCGGCGAGCGGGGCGGTGGGGGTGGTGGCGCTGGCGTTCCCGCTGCACCCGCCGGGCAGGCCGGAGAAGAGCCGGGCGGAGGAACTGCTGGGGTCGGGTCTGCCGACGCTGGTGGTGCAGGGCGCGGCGGACCCGTTCGGCGGGCCGGAGGAGTTCCCGGAGCTGCCGCCGGGGCACGAGCTGGTGGCGCTGCCGTACGGGAACCATGGTTTCGAGGTGCCCAAGCGGGCGTCGGTGGGGCAGGACGAGGTGCTGGAGCTGATCTGTTCGTCGGTGGGTGACTGGGTGCTGGGGCTGGTCTGAGCGGCCGGCCGGTGCCGGGTGGCCGGTACCGGGCGCGGGGCCGTGAGCAGGGAGTTTCCGCTCGATCACTCGTGCGAGTGAATGGGGCGTCGGGGCGGGAATGCGGGCGGGGCCGGTGTGGTTGTCGTCTCCGTCAGCAGGAGTCACCGGTGAGAGGCAGGGCAGATGGGTTCGATCGCGTGCCCCGAACGGCCTGAGGAGCGCGAGGCCGCCACGGCCTTCACCCCCTCCTGGCCGGAGTGGATCGACGCGGGCGAGAAGCCCGTCAGCCCGATATCCTCCATTTCTGGGCGGCCCGCAGTGGGCCGAGCCCGTCATGCCGAGGAGGTGGGTCCGGTCGTCGGGACCGAGCACGAGGCCGAGCCGGGCCGTGGCCCGGACGAGGCCCTGCCTGCGGGCGAGGCGCTCACCGGTGAGGAGCTGGCCGAGGCGATCGGTGAGGACACCTTCAGGGTGTCGGCGGAGGAGTCCGAGGGGGCCCGGCGGGAGCGCTTCGAGCGCGACGCCCTGGGCTACCTCGATCCGATGTACTCCGCGGCGCTGCGCATGACGCGCAACCCCGCGGACGCGGAGGACCTGCTCCAGGAGGCGTTCGCCAAGGCGTACGCGTCCTTCCACCAGTTCCGTGAGGGCACCAACCTCAAGGCCTGGCTGTACCGCATCCTCACCAACACGTTCATCAACTCGTACCGCAAGAAGCAGCGGGAGCCCCAGCGCACCGCGGCGGAGGAGATCGAGGACTGGCAGCTGGCCAGGGCCGAGTCGCACATGTCGACCGGTCTGCGCTCGGCTGAGACCCAGGCGCTCGACCACCTCCCCGACAGCGATGTGAAGGACGCGCTCCAGGCGATCCCGGAGGAATTCCGGATCGCCGTCTATCTCGCGGACGTAGAAGGCTTTGCGTACAAGGAGATCGCGGACATCATGGGTACTCCCATCGGTACGGTGATGTCCCGGCTGCACCGCGGCCGTCGTCAGCTGCGCGGCATGCTGGAGGACTACGCCCGTGAGCGCGGGCTCGTCCCGGCCGGCAGCGGGGCAGGGCAGGAAGCGAAGGGCTCGGGCTCATGAGCTGCGGCGATCCGCACGAAACCGAGTGTGGCGAGGTCCTCGACCACCTCTATGAATTCCTCGACAACGAGATGGCCGAGGGCGACTGCGCCAAGCTGCGCGTGCACTTCGAGGAGTGCTCGCCCTGCTTGAAGCAGTACGGACTGGAGCAGGCGATCAAGGCGCTGATCAAGCGTTCCTGCGGCTGCGACGACACCCCGACGGACCTGCGCAGCAAGGTGCTGGCCAGGATCGACTCGATCCGGGCCGGGCAGCGCTCGGGCGAGCAGGTGGTCGTCGCGGTGGAGGCGTCGGTCGAGGTGCACGCCGAGTCCGCCCGTCCGGCGCCCAGACTGGCCCAGACGCCGGCCCCGGAGCACGCGACCGATGAGCCGGGCGTGCGCCCCGGTGCGCCGGTCGAGGCCGGAGCCCCCGCGGAGTAGCCGCGGAGCGGTCCGTACCGTCCGCCGGCGAGGGCGGGCGAAACGGTTCGAGCAGGGAGTTCGACCAGGGAGTTCGACGGCCCCGGGAGCATGCGCTCCCGGGGCCGCTCCCGTTCTGCTCGCGTGCGCCGTCACTCGTACGGGTGAGTTGGCGGTGCGCCAACTGCGCCATTGCGCGATCATGCGTCCCCGCGCCCGGACGGCGGCCTATCCTCCTGACGGACGCTCACCGTCGGCCACCCCGGCGCGCTGAGGCAACACGGGGCCGGACGCGGGGAGGTCGAGATCGCTACCGACAGTGGAGGCGCGACCCTGCCGCAAGGGGCGGCACGCTACCTGGCGGCCGTCCCGGTGGCTGCCCTGTGCTGCCTGCTGCCACTGCTGCCCGAGGCCGTCACCCCCGGGGTGCCGCGCTGGCTCGGCCACCCGACGGACTGGCCCAAGGTCGGACTTCTCGGCTTCCTGCACGGCTGCTGGGAGTCGCTCGCCCAGGGCCTGCCGACCCCCTGCTCCCTCCTGCTGCGTCGGCTGCTGCGCCGCCCCGCGCCCACCGGACGGGCACCCTCCCGGCCCGGGGTGAACACCTTCTTCCCGGTGCTGTTCGCCGGGGTGCTGATGCTCCCGCCGGCCGCCGCCGCCCTGGTCGCCGCCCCGGCCGCGCTGCTCGGCGGCCCGACCGGCCCGGGCTGCCGCCGGCGCCAGCTGTTCAACGGCTCCCAGCTCGCCCTGTGCGCCTTCGCCTCCTCCGTCGCCTTCCACCTGCTGCGCGGCCCGCAGCTGCTGCTCGGCTCCCGCTTCCCGGCCGCGCTGCTGCCCGGCTTCGCCGCCGTCGCCGCGTTCAGCCTGGTCAACGGGCTGGTGGTGGGCGTCATGGTGGCGCTCAGCGAGGACCGCCCAGCGATCGAGGTGCTGCGCGGCGCCTGCTCGATGTGCGGGCTGCCGGTGCTGGTGCACGCGGCCGGCGGGCTGATGGTCGCGGTGCTCTGGCAGGGCCCGTACGGGGCGTTCGCCGCGCTGCTGGCCCTGCTGCCGCTGTCCATCTCGGCCTGGGTGTTCGCCCAGGGGCAGCGCGAGCAGGACGCCCACCAGGCCACCGTGCAGTCGCTGGTGCAGGCGGTGGAGATCAAGGACGCGTACACCCGCGGGCACAGCGAACGGGTCGGCCGGGCCTCGGTGCTGATCGCCGGTCAGCTCGGCATGCAGGCCGAGCGGCTGCGCACCCTGCGCTTCGCCGGGATCCTGCACGACGTCGGCAAGCTCGGCGTGGCCACCGAACTGCTGCGCAGAAACGGTCCCCTCAGCGAGGACGAGCGCCGGGCCGTGGAGATCCACCCGGTGTACGGGTACGAGCTGGTGCGCGGGATCGACTTCCTCGGCGAGGCCCACTCCGGGATCCTGCACCACCACGAGCGGATGGACGGACGCGGCTACCCCAGCGGACTGGCCGGCGCCCAGATCCCCGAGTTCGCCCGGATCATCTCCGTCGCCGACGCCTTCGACTCGATGACCTCCACCCGCTCCTACCGGCGCGGGCGCCCCGTCGCCGAGGCGGTCGCCGAACTGGAGCGCTGCTCCGGCAGCCAGTTCGACCCGGTGATGGTGCGGGCGCTGATCGACGCCCTGGCCGTGCACGGCTGGCAGCCGGTGGTGCATTCCGAGGACTGCGTACGGTCCGTGCCGGACATCCCGCTCGGGGTGCCCGAGCCGGTGCGGGCCGCGCCCGGCCGGGTGCCCGCCCAGGGCGGGACCACCCGCGCGGCCGGGCCGTCGTGACCGGCCCCGGGCCCGCGACCGCCGACCGGAGCACCCGCCGGGGCACCCGCGCCCTCGCGGCGCGCGGCCGCACCGCCCGTGCCGTGCACATGGCCGCCGCCGCGCTGCTGGTGCTCGCGCTCGGCGCGGTCGCGGTGCGCGGGGTCGCCGAGCCGAGGGTCGCGCTGGCGTTCGCCGGGCTGATCGCGCTCGGCGAATGCGTCCGGATCACCCTTCCGGGCGATCGCGAGCAGGCGCCCATCGGCGCGGCCGGCGCGCTGGCGTACGCCCTGCTCGGACCGCTGCGCGGAGTGCCGACCGCGCACGGCACGCTCCAGGTCGTCGCGGTGACCGGCGTCGGCCTGCTGCTGGGCTGGCTGCCGGGCCTCGCCCTGCCGCACGGGCCCGGGCGCCCGCACCGGCGCCCGCCCTGGGCCGACCCGGCCCGCCGCGACAGCGCCGCCCGCCGGCTGCTCGCGGTCGGCTTCGCCGCGGCCGTCTTCCAGCCGCTCTACAACGGCGGCCTGGTCGACCGCTTCTCGCCCGAGGGCCCGGCCTACGGGGCGTTCCTGACCACCGTCGCCGCGCTGGCCGCGCTCTGCGACGCCACCCTGGCGGCGCTGCTGCGCGCCTCGGGCGGACCCCCGAACCCCGGTCGTCCGCCCCGCGGGCGGGCGGCCGACGGCGGGGCCGGGGCCAACGGACCGCGCTTCCCGGCGGCGCTGGAGGACGAGCTGCGCTCGCTGTTCGGGATCGGCTCGGCGATCGTCGCCACCGGGATGCTGGTCAGCCTGGCGGCCGGCGAGGTCGGGCTGTGGGCGCTGCCGCTGTTCTGCACCCCGCTGCTGCTCGCCCAGATCTCCTTCCGGCGGGCCGCGGCGGTGCGGGCCACCACCGGGCAGACCATCGCCAGCCTGGCCCGGGCCACCGAGGTCGCGGGGTACACCCCGCACGGGCACGCGCGCCGGGTCGCGGACACGGCGTGCGCGCTCGGGCGCGAGCTGGGGCTGGGCACCCGCGAGCTCGCCCTGCTGGAGTACGCCGCGCTGATGCACGACGTCGGCCAGCTGTCCCTGGTCGAGCCGGTGCCGGACGGCGCCACCGCGCTGCTGCCCTGCGACGAGCAACAGCGCATCGCCCGCCTGGGCAGCGAGGTGATCAGCCGCACCGGGGTGCCCCGGCAGGTCGCCGAGCAGGTCGCCCGACTGGCCGACCCCTGCCCCGGGCCGGTGGCCGGCGACGGACCGGTGCCGCTCGCCGCCCGGATCATCCGGGTCGCCAACGCCCACGACGACCTGCTCACCGCCGCCCGCGGCCGGGGCCTCGGCGAGGCGGTGGGGCGACTGGAGGCCCTGGAGGTGCTGCGGCTGGGGCGCGGGCGGGTCTACGACGCCAGGGTGGTGGACGCGCTCGCCCGGGTCGGCGGGCAGGGGCGCGGCTGAGCGGCGACCGGGTCTGGGGGCAGGGGCGCGGCTGAGCGGCGGCCGGTTCGGGCCCGGAGCGCCGGGATCGGCCGGGCCGCGGTCGAGTCGGGTCGGTCAGGGGTTGAGGAGGCGCGCCGCGGCGGGCAGGCTGGGGAGGGGCGGTCCCCAACCTCGGCGGTGGGGAGCGCGGGCGGGGGCGAGCGTGGTTGGATGCGGTCGTAGCGTGGAACACCGACCCGGAACACCGGGACCCGGGCCCCGTCGAGGACGGAACGGGCCCGGCGGCAGGGGACTTGAGCGGACGACGACGGCAGGGACGAACGTGAGGATCTTCCACCGGGCACGGCACCGGCCGTCCGCCACCTGGCGGCAGACGACCGACCGGGCCTTCACGCTGATCGGCGACGGCCGCTACGAGGACGCCGGCGCCCTGCTGGTGATGGCCGCCGACCTGGAGCCGTGGCTGTCCGACTCCTGGTTCAACCTCGCCCTGCTGCACAAGTTCCGCCGCGACTGGGAACAGGCCCGCTCGGCCGGTCTGCGCGCCGTCGCCCTGCTGGACCGCGAGCACGGCGCCCCCGACTGGTGGAACCTCGGCATCACCGCCACCGCCCTGCAGGACTGGCCGCTGGCCCGCCGCGCCTGGCAGGCGTACGGGCTGAAGGTGCCCGGCGGCCCCGGCGGGGACGGCCCGGTCAGCCTGGACCTCGGCACCACCCCGGTGCGGCTGTCCCCGGACGGTGAGTCCGAGGTGGTGTGGGGCCGGCGGCTGGACCCGGCCCGGATCGAGGTGCTGTCCATCCCGCTGCCCTCCTCCGGCCGGCGCTGGGGCGAGGTGGTGCTGCACGACGGCGCCCCGCACGGCGAGCGGGTCACCGACGGCGTCGCCTACCCCGTCTTCGACGAGATCGAGCTGTGGGCGCCCTCCCCGGTGCCGACCTACGTGGTGCTGCTGCAGGCCGCCACCGCCGGCGACCGGGACGCGCTGGAGCGGCTGGTCGCCGAGGCCGGGTACGCGGCCGAGGACTGGACCTCCTCGGTGCGGCTGCTGTGTCGCGCCTGCTCGGAGAGCCGGATGGCCTCCGACGACGGCGTCGTCGCCCACCACGACCCCCACGACGACGGCGACGCCGCCCACCCCGGCCACCTCAGCCACCTCAGCCAGGGCGGGGCGGCCGGGATGTCCTGGCTGGTCGAGCGCGAGTGCGGGCTCGCCGCCCCGGCGCACCTGGTCCGCACCCTGCTGGACCGCTGGGTCGCGGCCGCCCCCGCAAGCCGGGCTTACCGGGATCTCGAAGAAGTGTGCTGAGTACCCTGGTGAGGTACGCGTAGACCTATGGAAGCGGAAGACATGGCGGAGCAGCACGACCACGAGCACGAGCACGACGTGGAGGGGGCGGCGTCCGAGGCCCCCGCGAAGGTGATCGGTGAGGAGCCCGACCTGACCAAGGGCACCGCGCGTCCGATCACCGTGGTCGGCAACCCCGTCCTGCACCGCGAGGTCAAGGACGTCACCGCGTTCGACGGTGAACTGTCCGCGCTGATCGACGACATGTTCCAGTCGATGTACGCCGCCGAGGGCGTCGGCCTGGCCGCCAACCAGATCGGCGTCGACCTCAAGGTCTTCGTCTACGACTGCCCGGACGACGAGGGCGTGCGCCACATCGGCCACGTGATCAACCCGAAGCTGGAGGAGTACCCGGCCGACCGGCGCCGGGAGCTCGACGACAGCAACGAGGGCTGCTTGTCCGTCCCCACCGCCTACGCCGAGCTTCCCCGCCCGGACTACGCGGCCGTGACCGGCGTCGACAAGGACGGCAACGCCATCCGCGTCGAGGGCACCGGCTTCTTCGCCCGCTGCCTCCAGCACGAGACCGACCACCTGTACGGGACCCTCTACATCGACAAGCTGTCGAAGCGGGACCGCAAGGACGCCCTGAAGCAGATGGCTGAGGGCACCCCGAAGTACGCGACGGTGCCGAACGCGTAGTCACGCCGCGCGTGTAGCGACACCGAACGTGTAGTCGCGTCGAACGTGTAGCACCGAACGCCGCCGCCCCGTACGGGAGTTCCGTACGGGGCGGCGGCGTGTCCGGTCAGGCCGGGACGAAGGGCCACTCCGGGCCGTACGTGAAGCGGGGGTTGGCGGGCAGCTTGACGTCCGCGAGCTGCCGGGCGACGCCCCCGGGGGAGCCCGTCATCCCGATCGCCCGACCGATGGCGGAGGCGTCACCCCGCCACGCCCTCTCCGGAGCGCGGAGCATGTCGCCGTCGTGCCGGTCGAACGTCCGCAGGAGTTCGCCGGTGGCCTGGTCGGGCTCGATGCCCGGGTGGTTCGCCCAGCCGCCCTCGGGCACTCGGCCGGGTGAACGCCGGGCGGGGCCGGGGGAGTTGCCCGCCGCTGCGGGGAGTCGCTCGCTACCGCGCGGGTGCGTCCAGGGCGGAGGAGATGGTGGCGAAGGCACGGTCGGTGAGGGCGGCCGGGTCGTCCGCGCCGTTGCCGTCGCTCCACTGCTGGAGCACGACGTCGAAGGCGGTCAGGGCCGTCCCGGCGGTGAGGCGGGGGTGGAGGCCGGCGGCCGGGTCCAGGCCGAGCCGGGTGGCGAGTTCGGCGGCCAGGTCCTCGCGCCACTGCGCCTGGCGCTCCAGGAAGCGGGCGCGCAGGGCGGGGGTGCCCAGGATCAGCCGCACCACCGGCAGGGTCCGGCCGGCGTCGTGGCCGGCGCAGGCGTCGACGGCGGCCCAGACGGTGTGCCGCAGCGCGGCGGAGGGGCGTTCGCCGGGCGGGCGTCCGGCCAGTTCGGCGCGCATGACGTCGCCCAGCTCCGCCAGGAACTGGACGACCACGTCCTCCTTGGAGGCGAAGTAGCGGAAGAACGTCCGCTTGGACATGCCGGCGGCGGCCGCGATCTCGTCGACGGTGACCGCGTCGAACCCCTGCTCGGCGAAGAGGCCCAGTGCGGTCCTGGTCAGTTCGTCGGCGACGAGCCGGCGCTTGCGCTCGGCCAGGCTCGGGGCGGGGAGGGGGTTCATGGGAGTGGATGTTACACGCGGGGGCTTCTTCGGCGCTCGATGCCGAGCTTGACACTTGGTGACACGGAGGGCAACGTGTGACGCATGGCGAAGCATCAGGCATGGAGTGCCGAACGGATTCCGGACCAGGCGGGGCGGGTGTTCGTCGTCACCGGGGCGAACAGCGGCCTCGGACTGGCGACCACCCGCGCCATCGCCCGTCGCGGCGGCCGGGTGGTTCTCGCCGTACGCGACGAGGAGAAGGGTCGGCGGGCGGTCGCGGAGATCACTGCCGGGCAGCCGCAGGCGCGACCGGAGGGGCGATCGGAGGGGCGTCTGGAGGTGCGCCGGCTCGACCTGGCCGACCTGGACTCCGTGCGCGCCTTCGCCGAGCGGCTGCGCGCGGACGGCGTCCGCCCGGACGTCCTGGTGAACAACGCCGGGGTGCTGGCGCCGCCCCGCACGCTCAGCCCGCAGGGGCACGAGCTCCAGTTCGCCGCCAACCACCTCGGCCACTTCGCGCTCACCGGGCTGCTGCTCGACCTGCTGGCGGCGGGGCCCGACTCCCGGGTGGTCACGGTGAGTTCGGCCAACCACCGGCAGGGGCGGATCTTCTTCGAGGACCTCACCGGCGAGCGTGCCTACTCCCCGATGGGCTACTACAACCAGTCGAAGCTCGCCAACGCCGTGTTCGGGTGGGAGCTGCACCGGCGGCTGGCCCTGGCCGGCAGCCCCGTCCGCAGCGTGCTCGCCCACCCCGGCTACGCGGCCACCAACATCCCGGCCCGCTCGGTCGGAGTGGTGAAACTGCTCTTCGGGCGCATCCTGCTCCCGCTCGCCCAGTCCTCGGAGCAGGGCGCGCTGCCCCAGCTGTTCGCGGCCACCGAACCGGGGGCGACGAGCGGGCAGTTCATCGGACCGGGCGGGATGGGGGAGCTGCGCGGGGCGCCGAAGGTGGTCCAACTGGCCCCGAGGGCCGTCGAGGTGGAAACCGGGCGACGGCTGTGGGAGCTGTCGGAGCGGCTGACGGATGTCCGGTTCGGCCTGCCGGCGGGTGTCTGAGTCCGGGGCCCGGCCCGGCCCGGTGAGCGTCGGGTGCCGGGTGCCGGGTGCCGGGTGCCGGGTGCCGGGCGACAGGGCTCGGTGTCGGGCGTCAGGGTTCGGTGACGAGCGTTCGAAGGGAGCGCAGTAGGGCCTCGGCCTCGGCGGCGGGCAGGGCGGACAGGAAGCGCTGTTCGGCCTCGATCCGGACGCGTTCCGCCCGGCGGAGCAAGTTCCGCCCTTCCGGGGTGAGTTGGACGATGTTCTTGCGGCGGTCCTCGGTGCTGCGGCGGCGCTCCGCGAGGGCCTTGGACTCCAGGCCGTCGACCAGGGTGACCATCGTGGTCCGGTCGACGCCCAGCCTGGCGGCCGCCTCCTGCTGGGAGAGCGGCACGTCGGGGGCGAGCACGGCGAGTACGGCCAGTTCGCGGCCGTCCAGGCCGAGGGGCGCCAGCGCCTGGGCGGACGCCTCCGCGTAGCGCAGGTGGGCGTGCTTGAGCAGGTAGCCGAGGCGGGTCGACAGGAGGTCGTCGGGGCTTGCGTCGCTGGTCATGGGGGTCAGGGTATCTCCGTGCGATTGATAGTCAGTGATGCTGATGATTTGCTAGGATGATGAATATGAGTCAACTCGCCTTACCCGCTGTCACCTTCGGCATCAAGACCACCCCCATGCGGGTCCCCTACGCGGACATCCTCCGCGTCTGGCGGGAGGCCGACGACCTGCCCGAGATCGCGGACGCCTGGCTGTGGGACCACCTGATGCCCGTCGCCGGTCCCAAGGGCGGCGAGGTGCTGGAGGGCTGGACCCTGCTCAGCGCCCTCGCCGCCCGCACCACCCGGCTCCGGCTCGGCCTGCTGGTCACCAGCAACCGCCTCCGGCACCCCGCGCTGCTCGGGAAGATGGCCACCACGGTCGACGTCATCTCCGGTGGGCGCCTCGTCATGGGCCTGGGCGTCGGCGGCACCCACCAGCCGGCCGGGGCCGGGGGGATCGCGGGGGACAACCCCGCCCTGGCGGAGTACGCCGGGTACGGATTCGACCTGGTGCCGCCCGGTGAGGGCATCGGCCGGCTCGCCGAGACCGTCGAAGTGCTGCGCGGCATGTGGACCGAGGACGTCTTCGACCACGACGGCCGGTACTACCGGCTGACCGGCAACCGGAACGAGCCCAAGCCCGTCCAGCGCCCCGGGCCGCCGATCCTCATCGGAGGCTGGGGGACGCGGCTGCTGCGGCTGGTCGCCGAACAGGCCGACATCTGGAACGTCCCGGGGCCGCCGCACAACGGCGTCGAGCGCGTCGTCGAGCGCAGTCGCGTCCTCGACGCCCACTGCGCGGCGATCGGCCGGGACCCGGCGGAGATCACCCGCTCCGTGCAGTACATCGTGTCGTACGACGACCCGGCGGGGGATCGCGCCGTCATCGCCGAGCTGATCGCGGCGGGCTTCACGCACATCGTGCTCAGCCTGCGCGGGCCGTACCCGGCGGGGGCGGCGCGGTGGCTGGTGGAGGAGATCATCCGGCCGCTGCGGCAGGGGTGAGGGCGCGCCCTCCGTGTCACGTTTCCCGACGTTCCCCGGTCCACCTGTCGGGCGCGGTCGCCGACGGCCGCGCCACGGCCGGCCGAGAGAGGGGAACGACCATGGAGACCCTGACCGTTCGACGCGTCATCGCCGCACCGATCGAGGACGTGTTCGACTGGTGCGCCACCACCACCAACTACACCCGCTCCCCGCTCATCCTCCGGGCCCGACTGGCCCGGCCGGGCGCCGGTGCGCCGTACGGCGTGGGGGCGGTGCGGGTGCACACCTGGGCGATCGGCCGGTTCCGCGAGCGGGTCACCGTGTACAACCCGCCGTACGACTTCGACTACACGGTCGAGCGCAGCTTGCCGCCGTCCCGGCACGAACTCGGGCGGATGACCTTCACCGAGGTCGCCGGGGGGACGGAGGTCGCGTGGACGACCACCTTCCAGGTCCGCCTGCCCTTCGGCGCAGCCCTCACCCGGCTCCTGGCGAAGCCCCTCATCGCGCACACCTTCAGCCGGATCCTCGCCGCCGCCGACGCCGAGCTCGGTGCGGGGCGGTGGGCCGGGGCGGGGGACGCCGGCCGACGCGGTCGTCCCCGCCCGGCGTGAACGCCTGGCGGGGGCAGGGGAGTTCAGGCGCGGTGGGTGGTGATGGTGATCGGGTGGGCGGTCCAGTCGGCCATGTCGCCGATGTAGAGGGTGACGGACCAGCGGCCGCCGCGGGAGAGGCACTCCGCGACGCCGTTGCCGCCGCCCGGGCCGATGCAGAGGCGGATGAAGTCCCGGTGGGCGGCGCGGATCGGGCGCCGGCGAACGTGGTCCCAGAGGACCGGCAGCGCGTGGTCGAGGCTGGGGAAGACGGTCGGCAGCAGGATGCCGCTGATCCCGGCCCGGACGGCGCTCACGCGGCGACCGCCTCGGCGGAGGCGGTGATGTGGCACCAGACGAACTTGCCGATCCCGCCCCTGCGCGGGCAGCAGCCCCAGCTCTGCGCCAACTGCTGGACGAGGAGCAGGCCTCGGCCGGTCTCGGAGGTGAGGGAGGTGGGGTGGGGCGCGGGCTTCTCGCTGTCGGCGTCGTGCACCTCGATGCGGAGGGCGGTGGGGGAGGGCAGCTGGAGACGAACGAAGATCAGGCGTCCGCGCGGGGTGCGGGCGTGCCGGACGGCGTTGGTGACCAGCTCGGAGAGGAGCAACTCGCCGGTGGGGAGGAGGGGTTCGGCGGAGGGGTGGGGGAGGAGGAACTCGCGGAGCTCCTGGCGGGCGTTGCGGGGGGACTTGGGGTGTCGGGGGAGCCAGCAGGTCTGTTCACGCATGGCGGGGTCACCTCTGGAGTGTGCAGGTGAAAGCGGCTGAAGAAGGCATGGGGATGCCCGGTGAAAGCCCGCCATGATCACGATGTGTCGACTAGCGGACTACGTTGAGTAGCATGCGCCCCATGTCTTCTGGAGTGCAAGTCTCGACTTTGGAATCGATCAAAGATTGTTGTCCCGTGCGGAGGGCGGCAGACTGGCAGCGCACATACGGCTGGGAGGTCAACGCGTGCCGGTGAACAGGAATCCGACGGTTCGACAGCGACGGCTCGCTCGAACCCTCAAGGAGTTGCGGGTTGCTGCGCGGATGACGATGGCTCAGTCGGCCAGGCAGCTGGATTGTGCCGAGAGCAAGATCAGCCGGATCGAGGCTGCACAGTCCGGTATCAGGCTCGTGGATCTCCGGCTGCTGCTCGACCTCTATGAGGTGACGGACGGGGCGGTGCGTAGTCGGTTGGAGGAGCTGTCGCGGGAGGGGCGTCTGCGCGGCTGGTGGGACAGATATTCGGACGCGCTGTCGCCGCTCTATGCCGACTACATCTCGTTGGAGGCTGATGCCTCGGACGCCTACAGCGTGGAAACCTTCCTGGTTCCGGGCCTCTTGCAGACAGAGGACTACACCCGGGCTGTTGTCCGGGCGCAGATAGAGGATGCCAGCGTCGAGCAGGTCGAGCAGCTGACGAAGGTCCGGCTGGAGCGGCGATCGGTCTTGACGCGCGAATCACCTCTTCGGCTATGGGTCGTGCTGTCGGAGTCCGTGCTGAAGCACCGGATTGGTGGGCGGGAGGTGATGCGAGAGCAACTGGACTACCTGGTCGCCATGGCGGGCCGCCCCAACATCAACATCCAGGTCCTGCCGGAGGAATCGGATGTTCATGCGGCGCTGTTCGGCCCACTCGTCATTCTGAGCTTCCCGGAGAGCACGGAGACGGATGTCGTCTATGTGGACAGTCTCCTCAGCACGCTCTACATCGAAGAGCCGGGCGAGGTCTTCAAGTACTCCAACCTGTTCCGGCGGGCCCTGGCCGAGTCGCTGCCGCGCAAGGAGTCGATTGCGTTCATCGAACGCATTGCGAAAGGAAAGCACAGCGATGAGTAGCGTCCCTCAGGGTGCGGCTGTTGGCCTCATCTGGAGAAAGTCATCGTTCTCGGGTGCGCAGAGCAACTGCGTGGAGATAGCCATAGGCGTCGTGGGAGTCGTACCGGTTCGGGACTCCAAGGACCCGGACGGGCCGACGCTGCTCTTCCCGGCTGAGGCTTGGGCTTCCTTCCTCTCCGGGGTCAAGTCCGGGGAGTTTTCGGCCGACTGACATAACAGTGGTGCCCCGCACGGGCTGTGGCCGTGCGGGGCACCACTGTTCGCTCAGCTGAAGTTGTCGACCCAGAAGAAGACGGTCCGCAGGACGGCGCCCGGGGCGCCGGCGCCGAAGCCGACCACCATGGCCTGTCCGACGGCCACGTCCGTCGGGTCGATGCCGTGGGACCAGGTGACCCTGGCGTCCAGGCCCGGGATGGACTTTCCCGGGGCGTACGACCGGTACGTGCCGTGGGCGTGGGCGATGAGCTGCCCGTTGCGTCGCAGCTCCGCCCGGCGCAGGCTGGTCGCCTTCAGCTCGTAGGTGCGATCGCCCAGAACTGCCGTACGGGTGCGGGACTTCCGGGTGGTCGGGACGCTCTGGCCGTTGATGTTCATGGCGCCGTAGTCGCGGTCGGGCACCACCGTGACGGTGGGCATTCCTGCCCCGGACACTCGCGCTACGACGGACGGCCAGCGGTCATGACTGATCTGTATCGGTCCGAACGGGCCGTCGATCACACGCTGTTGGAGCTTGGGCATGCCTGGGCTACTCCCCCTGAGTACCGGGTAGCACACAGCGGAGCCGCCACGAGGGAGGCTCCGCTGTGTGCTGCTGAAACGACGCTGCTTTAGAAGTCGTCGTCGAAGGAGACCGAGCCCTCGACCGCGACCTGGTACGCCGACACCCGGCGCTCGAAGAAGTTGGTCAGCTCCTGGACGTTCTGGAGCTCCATGAAGCCGAACGGGTTGGTCGACCCGTAGCGGATCGGCATCCCGAGGCGGGCCAGGCGCTGGTCCGCCACGGCCTCCAGGTACTGGCGCATGGAATCGGTGTTCATCCCGGTGAGACCGTCGCCGCAGAGGTCCTGGGCGAACTGGAGCTCGGCCGCGACGGCCTCCTCCAGCATCTCCGTCACCTGCTTGGCCATCTCGTCGTCGAAGAGGTCGGGCTCCTCCTCGCGGACGGTGTCCACGACCGACATGGCGAAGTCCATGTGCATGGACTCGTCGCGGAACACCCAGTTGGTGCCGGTCGCCAGGCCGTGCAGCAGGCCCCGGCTCCGGAACCAGTACACGTAGGCGAACGCGCCGTAGAAGAACAGGCCCTCGACGCACGCCGCGAAGCAGATCAGGTTGAGCAGGAACGCCCGCCGATCCTCCTTCGTCTGCAGCGAGTCGATGTGGTCGACCGCGTTCATGTACTTGAAGCAGAACTGGGCCTTCTGGTGGATGGAGGGGATGTTCTCCACCGCGGCGAAGGCCGCGTTGCGGTCCTCCGGGTCCGGAAGGTAGGTGTCCAGCAGCGTCAGGTAGAACTGGACGTGCACGGCCTCCTCGAACAGCTGACGGCTCAGGTACAGCCGCGCCTCCGGGGAGTTGATGTGCTTGTAGAGGCTCAGCACCACGTTGTTCGCGACGATCGAGTCACCGGTCGCGAAGAACGCCACGAGCCGGCCGATCAGGTGGCGCTCGCCCTCGCTCAGCTTCGCCAGGTCGGCGACGTCCGAGTGCAGGTCCACCTCCTCGACGGTCCAGGTGTTCTTGATCGCGTCGCGGTACCGGTCGTAGAACGACGGGTAGCGCATCGGGCGCAGGGTCAGCTCGAAGCCGGGGTCGAGCAGCATCTTGCGGTCGTCGGCGGTCATTACTGGCAGGCCTCGCAGGACTCGGGGTTCTCCAGGGAGCAGGCCAGCGCGGCCTCTTCCTCGGGGGTGAGCGTGGGGGTGTTGACCGGCACCGGCGCGGCGGCACGGGCGGTGCCGGAGGCGGCCTGGGCGATCCGGGTCGCGGGGCGCGAGCGCAGGTAGTAGGTGGTCTTGAGACCGACCTTCCACGCGTAGGCGTACATCGAGCTGAGCTTGCCGATGGTCGGCGCCGCCATGAACAGGTTCAGCGACTGGCTCTGGTCCAGGTACGGCATGCGGGCCGCGGCCAGGTCGATCAGGGCGCGCTGCGGCAGCTCCCACGCGGTGCGGTACAGCGAGCGGACCTCCTCCGGCAGCCAACCCAGCTCCTGCACCGAGCCGTTGGCGTCGCGCAGGGCGTCGCGGGTCTGCTGGTCCCAGACGCCGAGTTCCTTGAGCTCGCGCACCAGGTACGGGTTGACCTGGAGGAACTCGCCGGACAGCGTCTCGCGCTTGAACAGGTTGGACACCTGCGGCTCGATGCACTCGTACACGCCGGCGATGGACGCGATGGTCGCGGTCGGTGCGATCGCGAGCAGCAGCGAGTTGCGCAGCCCGGTCTCGGCGATGCGGGCGCGCAGCGCCGTCCAGCGGTCGGTCCACTGCGGGGCGGCCGTCGGGAAGTGGTCGATGTGCAGCTCGCCGCGGGCGGCGCGGGTCTCGCCGTACGCCTCGTGGCGGCCCAGCTGCTCGGCCAGGTCGGCGGAGCGCTCGTACGCGGTGAGCATGATGCGCTCGGCGATGAGGGTGGACAGGCGGGCGGCCTCGGCGGAGTCGAAGTCGATCCGCAGCTTGAAGAAGACGTCCTGCAGGCCCATCACGCCGAGGCCGACCGGCCGCCAGCGGGAGTTGGAGGTGCCGGCCTCGGTGGTCGGGTAGAAGTTGATGTCCACCACGCGGTCGAGGAACGTCACGGCGGTGCGGACGGTGGCGTCGAGGCGCTCCCAGTCCATGGCGTTGACCAGGTCGTCGGCGGAGGCGCCGACGGCCACGTGGGCACCGAGGTTGACCGACCCGAGGTTGCAGACGGCGGTCTCGGAGTCGTCCGTGACCTCCAGGATCTCGGTGCACAGGTTGGAGGAGTGCACCGTGCGGCCCGGCAGGGCGGTCTGGTTGGCGGCGCGGTTGGAGGCGTCCTTGAAGGTCATCCAGCCGTTGCCGGTCTGCGCCAGGGTGCGCATCATGCGGGCGTACAGGGTCTGCGCCGGGATGGTGCGGACGGCCTTGCCGGCCAGCTCGGCCTTGCGGTACGCCTCGTCGAACTCGGCGCCCCACAGGTCGACCAGCTCGGGGACGTCGGCCGGGGAGAACAGCGACCAGTCCTGGTTGGCGTTCACGCGGCGCATGAACTCGTCCGGGATCCAGTGCGCCAGGTTCAGGTTGTGGGTGCGGCGCGCCTCCTCGCCGGTGTTGTCGCGGAGCTCCAGGAACTCCTCGATGTCGGCGTGCCAGGTCTCCAGGTAGACGCAGGCCGCGCCCTTGCGGCGGCCGCCCTGGTTGACGGCGGCGACCGAGGAGTCGAGGGTGCGCAGGAACGGCACGATGCCGTTGGACTTGCCGTTGGTGCCGCGGATCAGGCTGCCGCGCGAGCGGATGCGCGAGTACGACAGGCCGATGCCGCCGGCGTGCTTGGAGAGGCGGGCGATCTGCGCGTAGCGGTTGTAGATCGAGTCCAGGTTGTCCAGCGGCGAGTCCAGCAGGTAGCAGCTGGACATCTGCGGGTGCCGGGTGCCGGAGTTGAAGAGCGTCGGCGAGGAGGTCAGGTACTCCAGGCGGCTCATCAGGCCGTACAGCTCGGCGACCTCGCGCACGGACTGCTCGGAGTCGCCGACCGCCAGGCCGCAGGCGACGCGGAGCAGGAAGTGCTGGGGGGTCTCGATCACCTTGCGGGTGATCGGGTGGCGCAGCAGGTAGCGGGACTGCACGGTGCGCAGGCCGAAGTACTCGAAGCGGTCGTCGCCCGCGGTGTCGATCAGCGCGTCGAGGGTGTCGGCGTGCTTGGCGACGAAGGCGGCGGTGGTGTCGCCGATCAGGCCCTCGGCGTGGCCGACGGTGATCGAGGCGGAGAAGGAGACCGAGCCCTGGCCGTTCGCCTCGTCGACGATCTCCAGGGCGAGCAGACGGGCCGCCAGCTTCGAGTACTGGGGGTCCTCGGCGATCATCGACGCGGCGGCGTCCACGGCCAGCCCGCGCAGCTCGGCGAAGTCCGAGCCGGCGTGGCGGCCGCGCAGCGCGGCGGCGGCGACATGGCCGGGGTCGACCTCGGGGAGGTCGGCGCTGCGGTCGGTGAGCAGCCGCAGCAGCGCGCCGCCGGGGTCGGAGACCGTCGGGTCGACAAAGGCGGTACCGGTGCCCTGGGTGGGCAGGGTGACTGAGGCAGCGGTGGTCAAGGCGCTCTCTCCTGGCGGCGATCGGCGGCGTGATCGGGGTCACCCGGGCCGATGTGGGCAGGGGAGCACGGCGCGAACGCAAAAAAGCGTCGCGCGAGGTGTCTCCCCGGCCCGCCCGCGAGGCCCGGAGGGGTCGTTCTGGTGCCGGCGCGGCCTCTGCGGGAGGGCCGTGGCGCACACTGTTCGGCAGGTACTCGGACTCGCGGTACGGCTGCTGGAGCCGCCCGCACACCGCTGCGGGGCAGTCCCGGAATCGCACCGGGTTCCCCTGCATCGACAGCAGAAGCGAGCATACATGTAGTGGTGTCTCCTCGATGCGACACCACATGTAGTGCGGCGTGGCGTGTTGGTGCGATGACCGGCGGTGCCTGGGCGGGCGACGGTTCGTGGCCGTCCGAGGCCCGGAGGCGCGCCGCGGGCACGGCGTGACGGTCCGTCCGGAGCCCCCGGCCGGAGCTCCGGATGGCCCCGCCCGACGCGCCCCGCGTCCTGGTTTCGATACGGAACGGTCACCGGGCCTAGGGGCCGTCATGGGGATGCCCTACGATCTGGGCGCATGAGCGACGGAACTGGCGTACCTGGGCACGGGCCGCAGGGGACGCCTCCCGCCGGGCCGGGGGGCGTACAGAATCAGCAGCCGGTGGTGCCGGGTCCGGTACCGCCGCCGAGCGGCGGCTTCGGCCCGCCGCCGGCTTCCTACGGGCAGGTGGCGCCGCCCGCGCAGCCGTTCTCCCAGCCCGTCCCGCCGGTGCCCCAGCCGGTCCAGCCGCCGGCTCCGCAGCCGCAGTGGCAGCAGCAGCCGCCCCAGCAGCCGGGTCCGCCCCAGCCGGGTCCGCAGCAGGTCCCGCCCCAGCCGGTCCCGCCGCAGCGCGTCGAGCCGGACTGGGAGGCGTTGGCCAACCGCAACGAGGCCGACGGCAAGCGCAAGCGCCGGGTGAAGGTCATCGGCATCGTGGCCGCCGTCGTCCTGGTGGGCGGCGCGGTCGCGGGCGGCGTGCTGCTGCTCGGCAAGAAGGACGACCCGAAGAAGGCCGCCGGCGGTGCGGTCGCCACCGCCTCGAACAAGCCGACCCCCGGCTCGCCGAGCGCGTCCCAGGGCGGTCAGCCGGACGACCCGTCGAAGCCGATCTGGGAGGTCGCCACCGACCCGGCGCCGCAGGACGCGGGGGCGCTGTTCTCCGCGCTGCAGGTGACGATCAACGGCGCGACCTGGAACCGGACCGTGGTCTCGCTGGACCAGCCCTGCTGGGACGGCAACTCCACCACCGGCGGGCTCGGCAAGGTCCTCGGCGACCAGGGCTGCCAGAAGGTGCTCCGGGCGACGTACGTCTCCGGCGACAGCGCGGTGACCGTCGGCGTCGCGGTCTTCGACCACAAGATCCAGGCCGAGACCGCGATGAAGAACTTCACCGGGCAGCTCAAGGGCCTGCCCGCCCCGGGCGCGCCGGCGTTCTGCGCCAACCCCGGCTGCACCGGCGCGCACGGCAGCCTGGGCCGGTACGCCTACTTCACCGTCGAGGGCACGGCCAAGGGCGGCAACACCCCCGACGCCACCGCGACCGCGGCGTCCTCCGGGTTCGCCGAGCACGTGAAGGGTCAGCTGCTCCAGCGGGCCAAGTCGGCGGGCTCCGCCACGCCCGGTTCGCAGGGCACCCCGGGGGCCGCCCCGACCGGCTGATCCGTCGTGACACCCGGCACCGGCGGCCGTTCGCCGGGGCCGGGGGAGTGTGGCAGGCTCTCGTCGGAGTGAGTCGTACGCGTGTTCCGGTTGCGTCCGTGGGGGTCGGTGCCGGCGAGAACCGGAGGAGCGGTCGTGGCCCTGCCCAGAGCCCTGCGCGGCAAGTCGGCCGTCCTGGCCGCGGCCGGCATCGTGGTCGCGGCGGGCAGCCTCGTCCTGCTGGACCGCGACGGCCGGGCCGACATCGCACCGCCCGTGCGGGTGCCGGTGTCGGTCGGCGCCCCCGGCCGGACCCTGCCCCCGGACGTGGGCCGGGACCTGCTGGCCCGGGATCCGCAGGCCTCACCGAACGCCCGCGCCGTCCAGCAGTTCCTGGCGGACCTGGAGGCCCAGGCCCGCACCGGGCACAGCGGCGGCACGGTGATCGGCCAGCACGTCGAGGCGCACAACGAGCGCGACAACCCGGGGTACGGCGATTACCGGGGCACCAAGCAGGTCGGCTACTACTACAAGAAGGCCGCCGACCTCACCGGCCGGCTGCCCGGCTTCATGGAGACCGACCTCGGCCCCGGCTACGGCCAGAACGCCTGGGGCGTCGGCAACCCGCGCTCCTACTCGGCCGGCCGCTGGCCCACCTGCCGGGCCGGCTGGCAGTACACCGACGACGCCGTCGACCTGATGGCCGCCGTCTGGTCCGGCCACCCGCGCGCGGACGACGGCTCCTACGACAGCGCCGGCGTCCAGCAGAACTGCGACGGCAGCACCACCGAACTGCCCGACAACGGCGGCGCCCCGGCCGGGATCGTCGGCATGTCCTTCCACGAGCCCTACCCCGGATCCGACCTCAAGTCCTTCGACCGGGTGCTCTGTTCGAACTCCCCGGCGGCCACCGACCCGGGCTGGTTCGGCCGGGTCGTGGACGCCGCGGGCGACACCCGCGAGTACCGCGCGCTGATCACCGACCTGTCCTACCTGGCCGACCACCTGGAGTACCTGGCCGCCCACGACGTGCCGGTGCTGCTGCGTCCGTACCACGAGATGAACGTCAAGGACTGCGCCAGCCGGTTCTGGTGGGCGGGCCAGAAGCCGGCCGACTACCAGGCGCTGTGGCGGATCACCTACAAGTACCTGGTGGAGACCCGCGGCCTGCACAACCTGCTGTTCGTCTGGACGCCGGTGTCCTGGGACGGTGCCCCGGGCGTGGACCCGTGGGACTACTACCCGGGCGGCCAGTACGTCGACGTGGTCGGGGTGGACGACTACAGCGGCAGCCCGGCGCACCCGATCGGCACCGGCGAGGTGTGGACCAAGCGCTACTACGACGGGCTCGCCGCCTACGACAAGCCGCGGATGCTCGCCGAGTCCTTCGCCGTGCCCGTCAACTCCCGCCAGCCGGACACCCTGCGGCGCACCCCCTGGACGATCTGGACCGTCTGGGGGCAGGCGCTCACCGCCGACAACCTGGCCCCGGACCAGCCCGGCAACTCCAGCGCGGACGTCAACGCCACCTACCACAGCCCCCTGGCGATCACCGGGGGCTCCGGCCGCTCCGGCGGGAGCATCGACTGGAGCGGGCTGCACGTCCGCTGAGCCGTCGGGATCCGCCGTCGGGATCCGTTGAACGGGTTGAATTCCGGCTCCGTTGTGCCGTGTGGCATCCTGTGGCGGCGAAACCGAGGGCGGGGCGAACGGTCGGGAGAAGGCCGAAGGGGCGGGGTGCGGGATGACTCAGGCGCGTCCGATGCGTGGGGCCGGTGGCCTGGCGGTCGGCTGGGGCGTGGTGCTGCTCGGTTGGGCGGCCTACAACTGCTTCGGGCAGGTCGGCTTCGCGACCTACCTCAAGGGCATCTTCTACTACGGCGGGACCTCGGTGGACGCCGAGACCGGAAGCCTCAACTACGGCCTGCTGTACCTGCTCTCCGGCCTCCTGCTGCTGCGCGGGCGCAACTGGGCGCTCGGCGTCGCGGCGGGCGTGGCCCTGGTCGAGGGCTACAACCGGGTGCGCAGCCTGACCGGTGCGCTGCTGGACAAGCCGCAGCGGGAGTGGTTCACCGGGACGACCGAGGGCTGGCTGAAGCTCGCGACCTTCGCACTCGGCGTGGTCGTCACCGCGACGCTGATCGCGCTGCTCGCCCGCTCCTCGTGGCGGGACCGGCCGGAGGCCGCCCCGGCCGGGGCACCCTGGCCGGTCGGGCAGACCGCCCCGACCGCCCCGCAGCCCGCGCCGTACGGCTTGCCGCAGCCCGGGTGGCACCAGCAGCCGCCGGCCCAGCCGGCGTGGCACCAGCAGCCGGCCGCACCTCAGCAGCCGCAGCCGCAGCCGCAGCCCCAGCCCGCCGCGTGGCCGCCGGCCCAGCCCCAGCAGGTGCCGCCGCCGAGTGGGTACGCCCAGCAGCCGCAGCCGCAGCCGCAGCCGCAGCCGCAGCCCCAGGCGGCGCCGGCGTACCAGCCGACGGTGGTCCAGCAGCAGTGGCCCGCGCCCGCGCCCGCGCCCGGCCAGCCGGCCACGGGCCCGGTGGCCCCCGGCCCGGTCGTGCCGCCGCCCGCCGACGCCCCGCCGGTGAACCGCCCGCCGCAGGCCTGACCGCCCACCACCCACCCGCGCCCCGTCCGGGGGCCGGACCGAGACCAGACGAGGAACGAGTTCCGCCATGACAGCGACAGCCCCCGCGCGGACGGTGCTCACCACCTCCCGCGAGGCCGCCCGGCTCGCCGAGCGACAGATGTCGTGGAAGCCCCGGGTGCTGCCGTTCTACATCGCCTTCGCGATCATCTTCACGTTCTCGATCTGGGCGTACGTGCCCAACCCGACCCCGCTCGGCTGGGCGATCACCATCCTGTGGGGCATGCCGGTGTTCGGCGTGCTGATCGGCTTCCAGGGGGTGCTGATGGTCCGCCGAAGGCTGCGGCAGGTGGGCCGGATGACCCCGCCGGCGCCGGCCGAGGACGACTTCCTGATCGTGCTGGTGCCGACCATCGGCCGGCACGACACCTATCCGGCGCTGGAGCGCTCGGTGCTCTCGTACGTCGAGCACCTGCCGCCGTACTTCCCCTGGATGCGGGTGGACATCCTCACCGAGGAGGGCTGCGCCGCCGCCGAGAAGATCGACGACCTGGCCGACCGCCACCCGCTGATCCGGGTGGTGACCGTGCCGAAGGCGTACGAGACGCCCAACGGCACCAAGTTCAAGGCCCGCGCCAACCACTACTCGCACGAGCTGCGGATCGAGGAGGGCGAGGCGCAGGACGACGTCTGGGTGCTGCACATGGACGACGACACCGGCGTCGGGCCGGACACCGCCGCCGCCGTCGCCCAGTTCGTCAACCGGCAGCGCCGGGCCGGGGACGACGCCAAGCACATGGCGCAGGGCATCCTGACGTACCCGCGGGAGAACGCCGTCTCCACCTTCACCTGGCTCGCCGACGCGATCCGCCCGGCCGACGACATCGCCCGCTTCCGCGCGATGACCGGCACCGGCACCCCGATCGCCGGCGTCCACGGCGAGTTGCTGATCGTGCGCTCTTCGGTGGAGGCCACCATCGGCTGGGACTTCGGGCCGAAGACCATCGTCGAGGACGCCCAGATGGCGCTGAACTTCTGCCAGCGCTACCCGGGCCGCAGCGACTGGTTCAACGGGCGCTGCTACGGCGCCTCCCCGGCCGGCGTCCAGGACTTCCTCAAGCAGCGCGAGCGCTGGGCCTGGGGCCTGGTCGCGCTCTGCTTCAACAAGACCATCCCGCTGCGGTACCGGCTGTTCATCGGGATGGGCATGGTCAGCTGGGTGCTCGGCCCGCTGCAGCACGTCGGCCTGGTGCTGCTGGTCGCCTGGTTCACCGGCACCTGGAACACCTCACCGGTCACCCAGTCCGTGGTGCTGCTGTGGGCGATCAACTTCGCCTACGTGATCTGGACCTACTGGGAGGGGCTGCGGCTGAACGTGGTCGCCTCCGCCAACCACCGGCGCAAGTGGTGGGAGCCGATCGTCGTGGTGGCCTGCATCCCGGTGTTCTCCTTCCTGGAGGGCTGGGGCGGGCTGCGCGGGCTGATCAAGTTCCTCAAGCGCGAGGAGAACAAGTTCGTCGTCATCGCCAAGCCGGCCTGATCGGAAGTCACGACCCTTGAAGCGCCCCGCCATCTTCATCCTGCCGACCATCGTCGTCGCCATAACCGTGGCCGTCCCCGTGGTGTGGGGCGACCACCCGATCCGGTTCGACCACCAGCGCCCCACCACCGTCCACCTCGCCGCCCCCACCGAGCAGGGCCGGGTCTGGGGCTTCGGCAAGGACGCGCCGCCGGTCGCGGACACCGGCCCCAAGGTGGCCCGCCCGTGGACCAAGGGGAGCCCCGAGTGGGGCGTGCAGGTGTACTGGCTGGACGACCCGGCGGACCCGGACAACTTCGTCCAGGGCAAGGTCGACCGCATCGTCAAGTACGTGGTCGGCCTGAACGCCAACTCCCTGTCGGTGACCTTCCCGTACTACACCACCGGAACCAAGTCGAACGCCGTCGCCGCCCGGCCGACCTCGCCCACCCCGGAGCGGCTCGCCATGCTGCTGGACGCCGCGCACCGGGCCGGTCTGCGCACCACCGTGCGTCCGATCATGGACGAGGAGGTGTTCGACTACCTCAACACCCTCAAGTGGCGCGGCAACATCGCCCCGACCGACCGGGACGCCTGGTTCGCCAGCTACGCCGCCTTCCTGGAGCCGTACCTGAAGGCCGCCCAGGAGCACAACGCGGCCGAGTTCACCATCGGTACGGAGTTCAACTCGCTGGAGGGCGACGCGCACTGGCCGGGGCTGATCGAGCAGGCGCGGAAGACCTTCCACGGCGAGCTGGCGTACGACGCGAACTTCGACAACTGGTCCCAGGCGCCGATCGCGGTGCCGGCCGACGTCACGGGTGTGGACGCCTACCCGCCGGCCAAGAACGCCGACGACGACGCCCCGATCGCCGAGCTGGAGGCCAGCTGGAACGCGTGGCTCGACAAGCGCGGCAAGGGCGCGCAGCCGGCCACCAAGCTCACCGAGGTGGGCATTCCGGCGCAGAAGGGCGCGTACAAGACACCAGGTGAGTACTACAAGAAGACCGAGGTGAACGAGGCCGTCCAGGCCGCCTGGTTCACCGCGGTCTGCCAGGTGGCCCAGCAGCGCAAGCTGAGCGGGGTGTACTTCTGGTCGCTGTACTTCGGTATCGACCCGACCCTGCCGATCACCCCGGACACCCCGCGGATGGACTACGCGGGGCGCGCGGGCTCGGAGAAGGCGATCCGCGACTGCTTCTCGCAGACCTACGAAGTCCCGCCCGCGTAGGGCCGGTTCGGCGGAGCCTGCCGGGCGCACGGCGCACGGCGCCGGACCGCCCCCAGGGCCGGTTACTGCCGGGCCGGCGGTTCGCCGGCGGTCGCCCTGGTGGTCGGGGTGCGGGACGGCTTGCCGGTGGTCGGCCGGGTGGTGGGCTTGCCGGTGGTCGGCGTCGGCGTGGGGGAGGCCGTGGGGGTCGGCGTGGGCGTCGGGGTCGGCGTGGGGGTCGCCGTCGGCGCCGGGGCGGCCGGGATGTCCGGCTGCACCCCGGCCAGCGCGTCCGCGATCTGCTTCTCCAGCCACGGCGTCACGAAGCGCATGCCGGCCGGCGTGAGGTGCACCCCGTCGTTGGCGGGGGTGATCCAGTGGCCGTCCTTGTCCTTCCACGCGCAGGTGTCGTACGGGCAGTAGAAGGTGTCCAGGTCGACCAGCCGGACGGTGCCGCCGGCGGACTTCACGTAGTCGGAGATCTGCTGGTCGTAGCAGGTGCCCCAGGCCTTGCTGATGGCGCCGTTCTCGACCCGCTCGTTCATCAGCAGCACCTGGGCCCCGGGTGCCCGCCGGTGGATCTGCTCCATGGCCTGGGCGAGCTGGGTCCGGTACCGGTTGCGGTAGTCGTCGTCGCAGGGGTTGAGCCAGGTGCCGTCCAGGTGCTGCTCGGCGGCGTCCCAGCCGAGGTGGACCACGACGGCCTGCGGGGCGGCGGAGGTGAGCTGCCGGTCCCACACGGCGGCCCGGTCCCGGCAGTCCGGCTCGGTGTCGAACTCCACCTGGGAGGTGGTGCGCACCTTGTCCGGGTCGAACACCCCGCAGCCGCTGATGCCGCCGTCGACCACCCGGTAGCGGTCGCCGTGCCGGTAGAGGCCGGTGGCGAGGTCCTGGGCGAAGGAGTCCCCGAGGACCAGGACCATCGGCTTGCCGCTCGGTCCGGACCGCATGTCGTGGGTGACCCAGGCGGGCAGGTACCAGGCCCCGGCGGTGGCCACCGCGGTGGTGACGGCGAGCAGCGGGACGGCCGGGAAGGCCCGCCAGCGCAGCACCCGCAGCTTCTCGGTGCCGGTGTGCAGCAGCCAGGCCAGCCCCCAGGAGAGCGGTCCGCCGATCAGCAGCAGCTTCTGCGGCGAGATGTCGTCCACGTAGTGCTGGAGCAGCCAGTACACCGGCAGGTGGAGCAGGTAGAGGCTGTACGAGATGGTGCCGGTGAGCCGCAGCGGGGGCAGCGACAGCAGCCACACCAGGGGGCCGCGGTCGTGGCAGAGCGAGGCGGTCAGTACGGCGGCGAGCGCCGCGACGACGGCCAGTCCGCCCTGGTAGAGCCAGGGTTCGTGGTAAGAGCCGACGGACAGGCTGGCCCAGACCAGGCCGCCGAGGGCCGCGGTGCCGACCAGCGTGGGCAGGGCGGCGCCGCCGCCCCGGGCGGCACGGGAGCCGCCGGCGGTGGCGCGGACCTTGCGGCGCAGCCACAGGTAGACCCCGAAGGCGGCGGTGGCGCCGGCCGCGAAGCCGACGGCACGGCTCTCGGTGCCGAGGTAGAGGCGGTCGCTGTTGTCGCCGTTCCACATCAGCGGGGCGACCGCCGCGGCGGCCGCGAACAGCACGGCGGTGGCGATGCCGGTCGCGCGCAGCGAGCGGCGGCACAGGCCGAAGAGCACGAGCAGCAGCACCGGCCAGAGCGCGTAGAACTGCTCGGTGATGCTGAGCGACCACATGGCGGCCAGCGGGTCGATCGAGGCGAAGTGCTGCCAGTAGGCGTCGCCGCGGGACAGCTGGGCCCAGTTGGCGACCTGGGCGAGCGCGGCGAGCGCCTGCGGGCGCAGGTCCTTGACGTCGCGCAGCGGGCTGAGCAGGGCGGACAGCCCGACGACCAGGGTGATGGTGGCGAGCAGTCCGGGCAGCAGCCGCTTGGCCCGGCGGCGGTAGAAGACGCCGAGCCGGATGCCGTCGGTGCGGTCCAGCTCGCGGATCAGCACCAGGCTGACCAGGAAGCCGGAGAGCACGAAGAAGACGTCCACGCCGAACAGGCCGTTCTGGAACCAGTCGGTGTGGTAGAGCAGCACGGAGGCGATGGCGAGGCCGCGCAGTCCGTCGACCGCTTTGAAGCGGACCGAGGGCGGCAGGGGACCGCGCGGCTCGGGGACCGGCGCGGGGATCGCGTAGCGGCTGGTGGCCGGGGGCTCGATGCCCCGTGCTTCGCGCATGTCCTGGAGCGTGGGGCCGCTTCCGGGCGCGCCGAGGCTGGGCCCGTCGTCCATGTGGTGCGTCCCCCCGGGTCGATCGACTGTCGCGACGTGTCAAAGACATGTCTTGATCTGTGGTTTATATCAAAAGACGCCTGCTGATCGTCTGCCGGTCACCGGGGAGGGGGATGACCGGCGAGCTGCCGCCGGGGTGTCAGAAGGCCATGGTGTAGACCATCAGGTCCATCCCCGGGTAGGGCGCCCAGTCGCGTTCGGGGGTGCGGCGGAAACCGACCCGTTCGTAGACGCGGTGGGCGGCGGTCATCTCGGGGCGGGTGGAGAACGCCATGCCGGCCAGGCCGAGTTCGCGGGTGCGGGCGACGGAGGCGCGGACCAGGGCCTCGCCGACGCCTCGGCCGCGGGAGGCGGCGGCGGTGGCGAGCATCCGGATCTCGCCCTCCCGCGGGGTCGCGATGTCGGCCCACTCGGTGCCGCCGACGGCGAAGGTCACGCAGCCGAGGACCTGTTCGCCGGCCGGGTCGACGGCGACCAGGAGTTCGGCCTCCCGGGAGCGGCGCTCGGCGTCGCGGAGCAGCTCGACGTAGCCGCTCGTGGGCCGGGTGTAGCCGTCGCCGACGAAGGCGTCGACGGTGATCCGGCCGGCGGCTTCGAGGTCGCGGGGGAGGGCGTGGCGGATGAGGTAGTCCATCGGGTCAGTGTGCCGGAGCCGTGCGGGGTGGTGATCTCGGGGGTGGAGCGGACCGGGAGGGTGGCCGGGTCGGCGGAGGGGCGCAGCGAGGCGGCCGGCAGGGTGCCGTACAGCCGGTCGGCGCGGTGCGGGTCGGCGGGGTAGCCGCCGGCGCGGTGGTGGTTGTCGCGGCCGGCGGCGGGGCCGTGGGAGAGCTCGCGGCCGATGAGGGCGCCGAGCAGGCCGAAGCCGCCGACGGTGCCGGCCAGGGCGAGTGCGCTTGCGAGGGTGCCGGGTTCCATGGCCACCACTGTGGCCGGGGGGTGCCGGTGCCCACGAGTGGCAGGAACGCCGCGTTGCCTCGAAATCCTGCCAGCCGGGCCCTTCCCGGCACCCGGCCCGCCGGGGCATCCTGTTCGGCATGCTGAAGAACGTGGTCGCGGTGGTGCTGGAGGAGGTCCATCCGTTCGAGCTGGGGGTGGCCTGCGAGGTCTTCGGCCTGGACCGCACCGCCGACGGGCTGCCCGGGTACGACTTCGCGCTGGCCGGCGCCCACCCCGGGCCGCACGCGACCCACTCCGGCTTCTCGGTGGACGTCCCGTACGGCCCGGAGCGCCTCGCCGGGGCGGACCTCGTGGTGGTCACCGCCTCCGGGATCCGCGCGCGGTACCCGGAGCCGCTGCTGGCGGCGCTGCGCGAGGTGGTGGCGGACGGCGGCCGGGTGCTGTCCATCTGCAGCGGAGCCTTCGTGCTGGGCGCGGCCGGGCTGCTGGACGGCCGCCGGTCCACCACCCACTGGCGGCACAGCGACGAGCTGGCCGGGCGCTTCCCGGGGACGGTGGTGGAGCCGGACGTGCTGTACGTGGACGACGACCCGGTGATCACCTCGGCCGGCACCGCGGCCGGCATCGACGCCTGCCTGCACCTGGTGCGCAAGCTCCAAGGAGCCGAGGTGGCCCGGGGGATCGCCCGCCGGATGGTGGTGGCGCCGCACCGGGAGGGCGGGCAGGCGCAGTTCGTGAACCGTCCGCTGCCGGAGGGCGGCGGGGACTCGCTGGCCCCGCTGCTGGACTGGATGCGCCACCACCCGGACCAGGAGGCGACCGTCGAGCAACTGGCCGCCCGGGCCCACATGTCGCCGCGCACCTTCGCCCGGCGCTTCCAGCAGGAGACCGGCACCACCCCGCACCGCTGGCTGGTGGGGCAGCGGGTGCTGCTGGCCCAGCGGCTGCTGGAGTCCACCACCGAGTCGGTGGACGCGATCGCCGCCCGCTGCGGCTTCGGCAACGCGGCGGCGCTGAGGCACCACTTCGGCCGCCGGCTGGGCACCACGCCGCTGGCCTACCGGCGCTGCTTCGCCGACCCGGCTGTCGCCACCGCCTGACCGCTTGACCGCCTGACCGCATGACCGCTTGACTGGACGGCCGCCTGACCGGACGGCGGGCGGCCCGGCAGGATCGGCCGGACACGTCCTGGCTAGGCCCCCTCGACGCCCAGGTGCCCGACCCCGTTCCACCCGTCCGGCCGCAGCCGCCCGTCCTTGGCCCGCCACAGGCTGGTGGAACAGTTGTGCACCGGCCCGAGCGCGGTGAGCTGCTGTTCGTCGAGCCGGTCCAGCGCGTAGCGCAGCATCAGCACCGTGCAGTCGTGGGCGACCAGCAGGACGGGCCGTCCGGCGTCCTCCTCGCAGACGTCCCGCAGCAGGCTGCGCACCCGCAGGGCGACGTCGGCCCAGGACTCGCCGCCGGGCGGGCGGTAGTACAGCTCGCCCATCTTGCGCCGCCGGGCCGCCTCCTCCGGGTGCTTGGCCTCGATGGCGGCCTTGGGGAGCATCTCCAGGACGCCGAGTTCGCGGTCGCGCAGCCGTTCGTCGTACCGGACGGCGAGGGTGACGGGCACGGCGCCGAGCCCGGCGGCCTGGGCGAGCGCGATCCGGGCGGTCTCGGCGGTGCGCACGTACGGCGAGCACCAGACGCTGCGCGGGCGGTCGGCGGCGGGCAGGGCGGCCCACCAGCGGCCGAGCGCCTGGGCCTGCTGCCGGCCGCGCAGCGACAGCGGGATGTCGGCGTCGCGGCAGCTGATCGGGACGCTGAGCGCGCCGGCGGCCTCGGCCAGCTGGAACTCGACGTTGGCGGTGGACTCGCCGTGCCGGGTGGCGATCAGCACGGACGGCAGCCGGGTGGCCGACGCCGGGCGGTGGGCGGGGACGTGGTGGTGCACGCCCTGGCCGGACTGGTGCACGCCCTGGACGGGCTGGTGCGGGCTCTGGGTGGACTGGTGCTGGCCGTTGAGGGTGGTGCCGAGTTCTGCCATGGCCGCGAGCTCCCCGTGGGTCGATCAAGTTCGAGTCGATCAGGTTCGGGTCGATCAGGTTCGGGTCGATCGGGTTCCGGCCGGATGCCGGTCCGGTCTGGTGGTGCCCGGCGTGCACGCCTGTTCATACATATGATCGCGCCGCCTCCTCCAGTGTTCACGGAGAAGGCGGCGCGATCACAGGGCGCGCACAGTGCCAATCAGTGCGCCGCTACGGGCTCCGGCGCGTTCTTCAGCTCGTCGTCGCCGGCCTCGGCGCTGTAGTCGGAGGGCTTGGTCTCGTCCGGGAGGTCGGGGGCCTTGACCGCCCGCAGCACCAGGGTGAGCACCACCGCGACGATCAGGTTGAGCGCGAAGGCGGTCAGGCCGATGTAGCCGATCTCGCCGATGCCGGGGATCTCGGCCGCGTTGCCGCCGAAGTGCTTGGTGGCCGGGCTGGCCAGCCCGTAGGCCTTCCAGGTGCCGTAGACCATGCCGGCCGCCCAGCCGGCGAACAGCGCCCAGTGGTGGAACCAGCGGGTGAACAGGCCGCCGACGATCGCCACGAAGGTCTGCAGGATCCACAGGCCGCCCAGCAGCTGGAGGTTGATCGCGGCCTGCTTGTCCATGCCGAGCACGAAGACCAGCGCGCCGACCTTCACCAGCAGCGAGACCAGCTTGGCGATCCGGGTCTCGTCGGCGGGGGTGGCGGCGGGCTTGAGCCACTCCTTGTAGACGTTGCGGGTGAACAGGTTGGCCGCCGCGATGGACATGATGGCGGCCGGCACCAGGGCGCCGATCCCGATCGCCGCGAAGGCCACGCCGGTGAACCAGTCCGGGAACATGTTCGCGAACAGCTGCGGCACGGACAGCTGGGAGTTGTAGCCCTTGACGCCGCTGCCCACGCCCGCCGCGATCGCCATGAAGCCGAGCAGTGCCAGCAGGCCGAGCATCAGCGAGTAGGCGGGCATGATCGCCATGTTGCGGCGCACGGTGTTGCGGGACTTGGAGGCCAGCACGCCGGTCACCGAGTGGGGGTACATGAACAGCGCCATCGCCGAGCCGAGGCCGAGCGTGGCGTACGTCCACTGCTTGTTGTCCGGGAGGGTCAGTCCGCCGGCCTTGGCCTGCTTGAAGTGCTGGGCGGCCGCGTCGAAGATGTGCCCGTAGCCGCCCAGCCGGATCGGGATGTAGATCACCGCGACGATGATCACGATGTAGACCAGGGCGTCCTTGACGAAGGCGATCAGCGCCGGGGCGCGCAGGCCGGAGGAGTAGGTGTAGGCGGCCAGCACGCCGAAGGCGAGGAACAGCGGCAGGTCCTTGACGAACCAGTTGGCGTTCTCCCCGCCGCCCACGCCGAGCACGTCCAGCACCGCCTGGATGCCGACCAGTTGGAGGGCGATGTACGGCATGGTGGCCAGGATCCCGGTCAGTGCGATGACCAGGGACAGCGGCCGGGAGCCGTACCGGCCGCGGACGAAGTCGGCCGGGGTCACGTAGCCGTGCACCCGGGAGACCGACCAGAGCCGGGGCAGGAACAGGAAGACCAGCGGGTAGGCGATGATCGTGTACGGCACCGCGAAGAAGCCCGCCGCGCCGGTCGCGTAGACCGCCGCCGGGACGGCCACGAAGGTGTAAGCGGTGTAGAGGTCGCCACCGAGCAGGAACCAGGTCACCCAGGTCCCGAAGTTGCGCCCGCCCAGGCCCCACTCGTCCAGGTGGGCCGCGTCGTCCGCGCGGCGCCAGCGGGAGGCGAGGAAGCCCATCACGGTGACGAGCAGGAAGAACAGTACGAAGACCGCGAGGGCCGGCACGTTGACGTCCTTCATCGCGCACCGCCCGTCCGGGCCGCCTTGCGGGCCTTCTCGTCCCGGTTGATCAGCAGGTAGGCGGCGACCGTGAAGACGGCCGACACCGGCACCCAGAGCAGCTGGTACCAGTAGAAGAAGGGCATCCCGGACGCCGCCGGGCCGGTCTTGTCGTACGAGGAGACCCAGAGCATCGCGACGATCGGCACGAGCAGGGCGAGCCCGGCCAGCACCCGCTCGGGGGTCACGGCCGGGACGGGACTCCCGGCCGGCTCGGGCATGGCGGCTTCGCTGGGGGCTTGATCAGACGACATCGTGGGCTCCGCTCCGGAGGGTTCCCCGTCGGCGCCGCAGCTCCGGGGGCACCGCGTGCCCCCGTGAGCCCGCCGAGCAGCACCAGCGGTGATCGGCAGTCAGTACGGCTGCGCAATCTAGGGCATCGCGTGATCCATGTCACCGGGATTGACGCAACTTCCCGCCATCCGGACACGAAGGGCCGCGTGTGGCGGTGCGGGTGCGGGTGCGGGTGCGAGTGCGGGGAGGCGGGAACGCGAACGGGCACCGGCGCGCGGGGCGTGCGCGCCGGTGCCCGTGGTGAGCGGGGGCGCCCGGTGGTTCCGGGCGCTTCCGGTCACTCCGGACGCTTCAGCCGGGTGATGAACTTGTAGCGGTCGCCGCGGTAGATGGAGCGCACCCACTCGACCGGGTCGCCGTCCGCGTCGAAGGAGTGCCGGGAGAGCTGGAGCATCGGCAGGCCGAGGTCGGAGCCGAGCAGCCCGGCCTCGCGCGGGTTGGCGAGGGTGGTCTCGATGGTCTCCTCGGCCTCGGCCACGGTGACCCCGTAGACCTCGCGCAGCGCCGCGTACAGCGAGTTGTGCTTGGCGAGGTTGCGCCGCAGCGCGGGGAAGCGCTTGGCGGAGAGGTGGGCGACCTCGATGGCCATCGGGTCGCCGTTGGCCAGCCGCAGCCGTTCGATCCGCAGCACCCGGCCGCCGGGCTTGATGTCCAGCAGCGGGGCGAGCCGGTCGTCGGCGGTGATGTAGCCGATCTCGATCAGCCGGGAGGTGGGCTCCAGGCCCTGGGCGCGCATGTCCTCCGTGTAGGAGGTGAGTTGCAGGGCCTGGGCGACCTTGGGCTTGGCCACGAAGGTGCCCTTGCCCTGGATGCGCTCCAGCCGGCCCTCGACGACCAGTTCCTGCAGGGCCTGGCGGACGGTGGTGCGCGAGGTGTCGAACTGGGCGGCCAGCGCGCGCTCGGGCGGGACCGGGGTGCCCGCGGGCTGGGTCTCGGTGAGCTGGAGGAGGTGGCGCTTGAGGCCGTAGTACTTGGGGACGCGCGCGGTCGGGTCGGTGCCGGCCTGCGTCGGGAGGTTCTTCACCTCGGGGTCGTCGGCCTGGGCGGTGGATCCCCCGTCGCTGCTCATCGGACCTGTTCTCCCGCTTCTCGCGGGGCCTTCTACCGCCCCGCCACATCGTTAACGGACCACATCGTTGCATGTATGGCTACGGAACGAATACCTCATCACGCGATGAACGATGTGCGGTGTCGGCTTGATAACGGGTGGTCGAGATCGGTCGGACAGCCGTTGACAGTCCCATTGGTCTAGGCCAAGCTCCAGGCATCTGGTCTACACCACTAGGCCGGTAACGATGAATCCCCCCACCCGCTCGAAGGGGTCCGCGGCACCTTTTCCTCCCGCTTTGCGCGGGTCTGCCGCTGCCGCCCGACGGGGGTAACCCAGGCATCCCTCAGGAGGATGGCGTGAAGCGTCAGCTCATCGCGGCGGTCGGCGTCGCAGCAATGGTCGTCGGTCTCGCGGCTTGTGGCTCGGACGGCAAGAAGAGCGACGGCGGCTCGTCGTCGTCCTCCAACGCGGCCGACAAGTACAAGGGCAAGACGCTCAAGGTCTGGACGATGACCGGCTCGGCCCCCAAGGGCTGGACCGACGCGGTCAAGACCGAGTTCGAGACCACCTACCCGGGCTCCAAGGTCGACTTCCAGACCCAGGAGTGGACCGACATCGGCCCGAAGGTCACCGCCGCGCTGTCCGAGGGCTCGGTCGACGTCCTGGAGATCGGCAACACCCAGACCGCCGGCTACGCCTCCACCGGCGGCCTGCTGGACATCACCAAGGACAAGTCCGCGCTGGGCGGCGACGGTTGGGCCGCCAACCAGAACGAGGCCGCGATCCTGGACGGCAAGCAGTACGCCGCCCCGTGGTGGGTCTCCAACCGCGTGGTCGCCTACAACAAGGACCTCTGGAAGGCCGCCGGCCTGACCGACACGCCGAAGACCCTGGACGAGTTCTACGGCGACCTGGACAAGCTGAAGGCCACCCAGGGCGTCACCGACCCGATCTACCTGCCGGGCCAGGAGTGGTACACCTACTTCGGTCTGCTCACCGGTGAGGGTGGCAAGATCGCCAAGAAGGACGGCGACAAGTGGGTCGGCGGCCTGGAGTCCCCCGAGGCGAAGGCCGCGTTCCAGACCTACCAGAAGCTGCAGAGCTACTCGGCCACCGGTCCGAAGGACAAGGACGAGGCCACCCCGCAGCAGAAGGACGTCTTCGCCAAGGGCAACGTCGGCACCATGATCGCCCTCGGCTGGGAGCTCCCGGACGAGAAGGACCTGTCGAAGGACAAGATCGGCTTCTTCCCGATCCCGGGCAAGACCGCCGACAAGCCCTCCGGCGTGTTCCTCGGCGGCTCGAACCTCGCGATCGCCGCGCAGAGCAAGAACACCGACATGGCGAAGGACTTCCTGAAGATCGCCCTCAACGACAAGAACGAGGGCCTGGTCGCCGCGGCCGGCAACATCCCGAACAAGGCCGCGCTGAACAGCCAGCTCACCGGTGACTTCGCGAAGGCCGCCCAGACGGCCGCCGCGGTCGGCGGGATCACCCCGAACACCCCGAACTGGGCCAGTGTCGAGAACAAGCCGAACCCGATCAAGGACTTCCTGACCGCGGCCCTGCAGGGCGGCGACTACGCGGCCACCGCGAAGAAGTACGACGACGAGATCGCCAAGCGGCTCAACGAGAAGAACTAAGGGATTGAGCGGCGTCGCTCACCGGCCCCCGGCGGGGGGTCGGTGGGCGGCGCCTGTCCGTCGTGGCCGGGTTGTGAGGAAGTGAGAACGATGGCTGTGCATTCGGAGCGGGTGCAGACACAGTCCCCGGAGTCAGGGAAGGCTGTTGTGGCCGAGATTGACACCAGTGCCACCGGCGGCGGGGCCGAGGGCGCCGCGCCGAAGCGCACCAGATCCGCGGGCGGCCCCGGCCTGGGTGCCCGCCTCGCCCCGTACCTGCTGCTGCTGCCGGCCATCGTGGCGACCATCGTCCTGCTGGGCTGGCCGCTGCTGAAGACCGTCCTGCTGTCGTTCCAGAACCTCAACCGGCGCCAGCTGGTGATGCACCTGACCGAGTGGACGGGGTTCGACAACTACAAGGAGCAGCTGTCCGACCCGGAGTTCTGGTCGGTCACCGGTCGCACCGTCGCCTTCACCCTGATCAACGTGGTGCTGATCATGGTCGGCGGCACCCTGATCGGCCTGCTGCTCAACAACCTCGGCAAGAAGATGCGCCTGGCGCTGTCGATCGCGCTGCTGATGGCCTGGGCGATGCCCGTCGTCGCCGCGACCACCGTCTACACCTGGCTGTTCGACGAGCAGTGGGGCGTCGTCAACTGGTTCCTGGACAAGCTGGGTTGGCACTCGATGGCCGACTACAACTGGATGAGCGACGAGTACTCCACCTTCTTCGTCGTCATCCTGCTGATCGTCTGGATGTCGATCCCGTTCGTGGCGTTCAACATGTACGCCGGCCTGACCACCATCCCCAAGGAGCTCTACGAGGCCGCCCGGATGGACGGCGCCGGCTCCTCGAAGATCTTCAGCTCGGTGATCTTCCCCAACCTGAAGCCGTTCTTCCTGGCCACGACCTTCCTCGAGGTCATCTGGGTGTTCAAGTCCTTCACCCAGGTCTACGCGATCAACGGCGGCGGCCCCGAGAAGCTGACCCGCACCCTGCCCGTGCACGCCTTCCTGGAGGGCTCGGGCAGCCAGCACTACGGCGTCGGCGCCGCGATCGCGGTGCTCACCATCCTGATGCTGGGCGTGCTGATGGCGTACTACTTTCGCATCATGATCAAGCAGGAGGACGAGCTGTGAGGCGCTCTCTCTTCGGACGTACCTGGCCGAACGTGATCGCGGTCGTCCTCATCGTCTTCTTCATCTTCCCCGTCTACTGGATGATCGCGACCGCGTTCAAGCAGGACCGCGACATCATCAGCAAGACGCCGGTCTTCGTTCCCTTCGACGCGACGTTCGACCACTTCACCACCGCGGTGAACGCCCCGGACTTCTGGACGTACGTCACCAACAGCGTCACCGTCACCGTCGGCGCGGTGCTGATCTCGCTGGTGATCGCGACCCTGGCGGCCTTCGCCATCGCCCGGATGAAGTTCCGCGGCCGCAAGGCCTTCGTGCTGGTCATCATGCTGGCGCAGATGGCCCCCTGGGAGGTCATGACCATCGCGGTCTACATGATCTCGCGCGACAACGACATGCTGAACAGCCTGCTGCCGCTGACGTTCTTCTACATGATGATGGTCCTGCCCTTCACCATCTGGACGCTGCGCGGCTTCATCGCCGCGGTGCCGAAGGAGCTGGAGGAGTCGGCCATGGTGGACGGCTGCACCCGCACCCAGGCCTTCGTGAAGGTGATCTTCCCACTGCTGGCGCCCGGCCTGATGTCGACCTCGCTGTTCGGCTTCATCACGGCCTGGAACGAGTTCCCGCTCGTCCTGATCGTCAACAAGGAGGAGGGCAAGACCCTCCCGCTGTGGCTGTCCTCCTTCAAGACGGCCTTCGGCAACGACTGGGGCGCGACCATGGCGGCCTCCACGATGTTCGCCGTCCCCGTGCTGATCCTTTTCGTCTTCCTGCAGCGCAAGGCGGTCGGCGGTCTGACCGACGGCGCCGTGAAGGGCTGAGCCACCGTGAGCATCCTCGTTCCCACCGTCCCGGACAGCGACCAGCTCCACCGGGACGCCCTGACCGTCCTGCAGCCCGGCTTCGTCGGCACCGAGCCGCCCGCCTGGCTGCGCCGCCACCTGGCCGCCGGCCTAGGCTCGGTCGCGCTGTTCGACCGCAACGTGGTCGACCTCGACCAGCTCTCCGCCCTCACCGGCTCGCTGCGCGCGGAGAACCCGGACCTCCTGATCGCGATCGACGAGGAGAGCGGCGACGTCACCCGGCTGGAGGCCGGCTCCGGCTCCTCCTGGCCGGGCAACCTCGCCCTCGGTGCGATCGACGACCCGGCGCTGACCCGGGACGTCGCCCGCGAGCTGGGCCGGGCGCTGGCCGCGGCCGGCGTCAACTACAACTGGGCGCCCACCGCGGACGTCAACTCCAACCCGCGCAACCCGGTCATCGGCGTGCGCTCCTTCGGCGCCGACCCGGAGCTGTGCGCCCGGCACACCGCCGCCTGGGTGGAGGGCCTGCAGTCGGCCGGCGTGGCCGCCTGCTCCAAGCACTTCCCCGGCCACGGCGACACCGCGGTGGACTCGCACCACGGCATGCCGGTCATCGACGTCGACCTGGACGTGCTGCGCGCCCGCGACCTGGTGCCGTTCCAGGCCGCGATCGCGGCCGGCACCAAGGCCGTGATGACCGCCCACATCATGGTCCCGGCGCTGGACCCGAAGCTGCCGGCCACCCTGAGCCCCACCGTGCTGCGCGACCTGCTGCGGGCCGCCCCGGCCGACGGTGGTCTCGGCTACCAGGGGCTGATCGTCAGCGACGCGATCGAGATGGGCGCCATCGCCGACACCTTCGGCATGGGCGAGGGCACCGTGCTGGCGCTGGCGGCCGGCGCGGACGCGATCTGCGTCGGCGGCGGGCTGGCCGACGAGGAGACGGTGCTGATGCTGCGCGACGCCATCGTGGCAGGCGTGCGCTCCGGCCGGCTCACCGAGGAGCGGCTGGCGGACGCCGCCGACCGGGTGCGGGCGCTGGGCAGTTGGGGCCGGATCGCGGCCCAGGGCGAGCAGGCCGAGCCGGACCTCGCGGTGGGCCTGCGGGCCGCGCGCCGGGCGCTGAAGGTGGTCCGGGCGCCGGGCCGCGAGGTGCTGCCGGTGAGCGAGCGCCCGTACGTGGCCTCGTTCTCGGACGAGCCGAACATCGCGGTCGGCGACGTGACCCCGTGGGGCGTGGCCGGCATGCTGGCCGACCGCTTCCCGGGCACCCGCACCCGTGAGGTGTCGGCCGCCGAGGCCGCGCCGGAGCTGCTGGACGCCCTGGTCGCCGAGCTGGTGGCGGGCGCCGAGGGCCGCCGGCTGGTGCTGGTGGTCCGGGATGCCCACCGGCACGCCTGGATGGCCGCCGCACTGGCCCGTCTGGTGGCGGCCCGACCGGACGCCGCGGTGGTGGAGATGGGGCTGCCCCAGTCCGAGCCGGTCGGCGCGCTGTACGTCGCCACCCACGGCGCCGCCCGGGTCTGCGGGCTGGCGGCGGTGGAGGTGCTCACCGGGCAGCCGGGAGCGGTCAGCTGAGAGCGGAGAGACGCCACCGGCCGGTCCGGGAGGCGTCGGCCGACGGGCCCGTCATGCGCATGTCGCATGGCGGGCCCGTTCCGTTTCCCGGGTGTCGGCCCGGCCTTCCGCCGGATGACCGTGCTCCCTCAAGGGGGCCTTAAATCCACCTTAAGTCCCACTTAGGGTGATGGCCCGGCGACTGATCGCCACGCGGTACAACGGCTCTGCAACGGCCTTGGCAACATGGCCTGTTGGCCGTTGACACCACAGTTGGTCTAGGCCAGAGTCCATGCATCCGGTTCGAAATTGAACCTCACCGGATGTGGTATCGCGCCCCCTTCGAAGCTCTTCGCCGCCCCCGCCCGGACTCTCCCGCCGCGGGCGCCAATCACGCTGTCGGCGGGCACCACCGTTCTTGGACAACCCTCGGAGGATGGCGTGAAGAAGCGTCAGCTCGTTTCGGCGCTCGGAATCACCGCACTGGCGGTCGGACTGACGGCCTGTTCCTCGTCCGGCTCACCCTCGGGTGACGGCAAGAACGCCTCCTCGGACCCGAAGGGCGCCGGCGGCACCGTCACCGTCTGGCTGATGGACGACGCCCAGAAGAACTGGCCGGACCTCGTTCAGCGGGTCAACGACGAGTTCGCGGCGAAGTACCCGAACGTCAGCCTCAAGCTGGTGTACCAGGGTTGGGCCGACAAGGTCGGCAAGCTCGACAAGGCCCTCGCCGACGGCAGCGCCCCCGACGTGGTCGAGCTCGGCAACACCGAGACCATGAAGTACGTGCTCTCCGGCGCGCTCGCCCCGGTGGACCGCACCACCTTCGACAACTCCGACAGCTGGGTCAAGGCACTCGCCAACACCTGTACGTACCAGGACAAGCTGTGGTGCGTGCCGTACTACGCCGGCGCCCGGGTCGCCGTCTACAACTCCGCCTCCTTCCAACAGGCCACCGGCAGCGCGGAGTTCCCCAGGACCGAGACCGAACTGCTGACCGCGCTGGACAAGATCGCCGACAAGAACAAGTCGGACAGGACCTTCTCGCCGCTCTACCTGCCCGGCCCGTACTGGTACGCCGCGATGAGCTACGTGGCCGCGTACGGCGGCAGCATCGCCAAGTTCGACAGCTCCGGCAACTGGCACGGCACCCTGCACGACGCCAAGTCCCAGCAGGGCATCAGCCACTTCGCCGACCTGGTCCGCAAGTACAACAAGGGCGACCTGACGCAGAACGAGCAGAACCAGTTCGAGTCGATGGCGCGCGGGCACGCCGCGTCCTTCTACGGCAACGGCTACGAGGCCGCCAGCGTCACCGCGCCGGTCACCGGCGACCCGACCCTCAAGGACGCCGTCAAGGTCGCCACCATGCCCGGCCCGGACGGCAAGCCGCTGCCCACCTTCATCGGCGGTTCCGACCTCGCCGTCACCGCCAAGTCCCAGCAGGTCGCGCCGGCCACCGACTGGATCCGGATGTTCACCAGCACCAAGTCCGAACAGGCGCTGGCCGACAAGGACATCCTGCCGAACAACCTCACCCAGCTGAACCCGCTGAAGAACAAGCCCACCACCGCCGCCGCGGCCAACGCCGTCCCGGACGCCTGGTTCACCCCGCTGGCCCCCGGCTGGGGCGCGGTGGAGAAGCAGAAGATCATTCCCGACATGCTGACCGCGATCCTCAAGGGCAAGTCCGTGGACCAGGCCACCAAGGACGCCGACGCCGCGATCGACCAGCTGATCAACAACCCGTCCTGACGCCCGGTCCGCCCCGCCGCACCGCCTCCGTCGCACCCCCGTCACACCGCTTCCGCCCGTCTCCGGGCGGGGCGGGCCGGGAGCCGGCCGGGGGTGCCGCGCCAGGGGCGCGCTCGTAGGATTGCGCAGCAGGAACCGCAGCGAGTGTGCGGACTCGCCGCCGTAGAGGTCCCCGCCGGGCAACCCGCCCGGGCGGGGTCGACCCATCTCATCGGAGGCAACCCAGATGTCCGACCCGCAGACTGTTTCCGTCCCCGGCCGGATCATGGCGGCGGAGATGGCCGAGCAGCCGGCCGTCCTCCGGCGCATCCTCGACGAGGGGGCGCCGAAGATCCGCGAGATCGCGGCCGGGATCGCCGCCCGCAGCCCGCGCTTCGTCCTGCTGACCGCACGCGGCACGTCCGACAACGCGGCGCTCTACGCCAAGTACCTGATCGAGATCCTGCTCGGCAAGCCGGCCGGCCTGACCTCGATGTCCACCACCACCGCCTACGGCGCCAAGCCTGACCTCACCGACGTCCTGGTGATCACGGTCAGCCAGTCCGGCGGCTCGCCGGACCTGGTCGCCTCCACCAAGGCCGCCCGCGAGGCCGGGGCGATCACCCTCGCCGTCACCAACAACCCCGACTCCCCGCTCGCCGAGGTCTCCGAGTTCCACATCGACGTGCTGGCCGGCCCGGAGAAGGCGCTGCCGGCCACCAAGACCTACACCGCCGAGCTGCTCGCCCTCTACCTGCTGGTCGAGGGCCTGCGCGGCGGGGACGGCTCGGCCGCCAAGGAGCTGCCGGCCCTGGCCGCCGGGGTGCTGTCCCGCCAGGCCGAGGTGAGGGCGCTGGCCGAGCGCTACCGCTTCGCCCAGCGGCTGGTCATCACCTCGCGCGGCTACGGCTACCCGACCGCCCGCGAGGCGGCGCTCAAGCTGATGGAGACCACGTACATCCCGGCCACCCCGTTCTCCGGTGCCGACCTGCTGCACGGCCCGCTGGCCATGGTGGACAACGTCTCGCCGGTGATCGCGATCGTCCCGGAGGGCAAGGGCGGTGAGGCCCTCCAGCCGG
Source organism: Kitasatospora sp. NPDC127060 (assembly GCF_042724935.1). Lineage (NCBI taxonomy): Bacteria > Bacillati > Actinomycetota > Actinomycetes > Kitasatosporales > Streptomycetaceae > Kitasatospora > Kitasatospora sp. NPDC127060. The sequence goes on along the minus strand of NZ_JBHXEG010000046.1, from coordinate 4,942 downwards.
TGCTGGACCGGCTGCGCGGCCGCGGCGCCGACCTCGTGGTGATCGGCCAGCAGGCCCAGGTGGACGCCGCCTCAGCGGGCTTCGCGCTGCCCGCCGGGGTGCCCGAGGAGGTCCAGCCGATCCTGGAGATCCTGCCGCTGCAGCAGCTGGCCTACGAGGTCACCATCGCCCGCGGCCAGGACCCGGACGCCCCACGCGCCCTCGCCAAGGTCACCGAGACGCGCTGATGACCCGCCCGCTCGGCGGGAACGGGTCCGGTCCCCTGTCCACAGGCTGTGGACAGGGGGCCGGACCGCTGAGCGGCGGAACGTGGCTTCGGGGGAGGGGAGGGCCGGAAGGGGCACGGCCCGGAAAGCACTACGGGCCACGGCGCCGACACGGGACCCTCAACCCATGCGGCACCGCAGCCCGGAGCTGTCGTCGGTCGCCGGTGTCGATCGAGAACTGTGCGGGGTCCTCGTTCGGCGGCGTCCGACCGAGGAGAAGCCGCGCGCGGTCAGGGCAGTTGCGCGGGGGCCTCTCCTTGGTGCCCTTCCATTGTGGACTAGACCAATCTGGGTTGTCCAGGCCGCCCGGCAGATTGGTCTAAACAACTCCGGACGGTCATCCATCGCCACCACACGGTCCGCCGAGCCGGCCGCCGACCGGCGGCGCTACCCTCGCCATGTGCCCTCGTTGAACGAACTCGTCCGCCGCCACACCACCCTGACCGGGGCCGACGTGGAATGGCTCCACATGCTGGTCTCGGAGTGGCAGCTGCTCTCCGACCTCTCCTTCGCCGACCTGGTGCTGTGGATCCCCACCTGGGACGGCATCCGCTACGTCTCGGTGGCCCAGATGCGGCCCAACACCGGGCCCACCTCCTACCAGGACGACATGGTCGGCCACCTCGTCCCGCGCGGGCGCCGCCCGCTGCTGGACGCAGCCTTCGACGAGGGGCGGATCGTGCGCGAGGGCGACCCGGAGTGGCGCGAGGAGGTCCCGGTCCGGGTCGAGTCGATCCCGGTCCGGCGCGAGGGCAAGGTGCTCGGGGTGATCGCCCGCAACACCAACCTGCTGACCGTGCGCACCCCCAGCCGGCTGGAGCTCACCTACCTGCAGAGCGCGTCCGACCTGGCCCAGATGATCGCGGCCGGCAGCTTCCCGTACCCCGGCGTCGAGCAGGCCGACATGGACGCCGCGCCCCGGGTCGGCGACGGCCTGATCCGGCTGGACGCGGACGGCATCGTCACCTACGCCAGCCCCAACGCGCTCTCCGCCTACCACCGGCTCGGCCTCACCACCGACCTGGTCGGCAGCCACCTGGGCCGGGCCACCGCCGAGCTCGTCCCGCCCTCCCGCGCGGCCGTGCACGAGGCGCTGGTGAAGCTGGCCAGCGGCTGGGCGCCGCGCCAGACCGAGGTCGAGGTCCAGGGGGGAGTGGTGACCCTGCGGGCGATCCCGCTCAAGCCCAAGGGCACGCTGACCGGTTCGCTGGTGCTCTGCCGGGACGTCACCGAGCTGCGCCGCCGCGACCGCGAACTGATGACCAAGGACGCCACCATCCGGGAGATCCACCACCGGGTGAAGAACAACCTGCAGACCGTCGCGGCCCTGCTGCGACTGCAGTCCCGCCGGATGGAGTCCGAGTCCGGCCGGGCCGCGCTGGACGAGGCGGTGCGCCGGGTCGGCTCGATCGCGATCGTGCACGAGACGCTCTCCCAGGCGTTGGACGAGCAGGTGGCCTTCGACGAGATCGCCGACCGGGTGCTGGCGATGGTGATGGAGCTGTCCCAGGACGGCCGGGTGGCGACCCGCCGCAGCGGCAGCTTCGGCATCCTCTCCGCCGAGGTGGCCACCCCGCTGTCGATGGTGCTGACCGAGCTGCTGCAGAACGCCCTGGAACACGCCTTCGGCCCGACGGCCTCCGGGAACCTGGAGGTGAGCGCGCTGCGCGGCCGGGCGCCGGCGACCGGCAAGGGCTGGTCGGACAGCTGGAACGGCGGTGCCCGGCCGGAGGAGTACCTGCTGATCACCGTGCAGGACGACGGCCGGGGCATGCCGGAGGGCTTCGACCCGAAGACGGCCGGCAACCTCGGGCTGCAGATCGTCCGGACGCTGGCCACCGGCGAGTTGGGTGGGACCTTCGACATGGTGGCCGGTCCGAACGGCGGTACCAAGGTGATCCTGGAGATCCCGGTCCGCTGAGTTCTTGGCGCACTGGGTTGCGTGACAGGGGCGTGCGTCTGGCGGAAGCGCCGGGTGGACGCCCCGTGCGCCGGGGTGCGGAAACGTCGGCGCGCGGAAGGCCGGCGCGCGGAACGTCGGCGGGCGGAAGGCCGGCGCGCGGAACGTCGGCGGCGGAAGGCCGGCGTGCGGAACGTCCCGGGGAGCGGAACGTCGGGGTGCACGTCGGCGCGCGGAACGTCCGGGCGCGGAAACAGAAACGAGGCCCTGTCGACCGGGGGGGGTGGGTCGACAGGGCCTCTCAACCCGTTCCGGCCGTCGGGGGGAGTCGGCCGGAACGGGGGCTCTGGGTGGTGCGACACCTCGCATGTGCGTTGCACACGGTGAGCGCCATAGCTCCACAGTATTGCTCTAAGTGAACAGTATCAAGTGGCTGGACGGTCCGGTGTCGCGGGACCTCGCTGAGCAAGGCCCTTGGTGCGGAAGGCTTCACCAGGAGGTGCAGGGAAGCCTTTGATCATGTGTTGATCGGTTGTGGAGCGGTCCTGCGGTTACTGCTGGTACTACGGCGTGTGACCGGATGCTGCTGATCAGGCGGTGCGGGCGCGGTTGCGGGCGGCACGGCGCTTCATCGCGCGACGCTCGTCCTCGCTCATGCCGCCCCAGACGCCGGCGTCCTGGCCGGTTTCGAGAGCCCACTGGAGGCACTGCTCCATCACCGGACAGCGGCGGCACACGGCCTTGGCTTCCTCGATCTGCAGCAGAGCAGGACCGGTGTTCCCGATCGGGAAGAACAGCTCGGGGTCCTCTTCGCGGCAGACAGCGCGGTGGCGCCAGTCCATGGTCGTCCAACTCCTCCTGCCGCGGGGGGTGGCCCGATCGGCATAATCGAATGGCTTGTGAATGTGAACGCTTTCACGAATCCCACAACAACAAAAGAGACCAAAGGCCTACCGGGCCCGGGTGGTCTGTGCTGGGGGGGATTCGGCGATTCGAGGGACACCCCGCGGTCGGTGCTCCTGCGGTTCCGGAGTCGCCGTCGCTGCGATGTGTCCCGATCGCCATGTAGAGGTTCGCAAACCTCGGGCTCGGATACAACCCCCTTCGGGGAGGAATTTTTGATTCTTCGGTGTCGCCTAGCTCACAGCCAGTACTTCTATGGAGTGAAGGGGGCTTGTGCGTTCGAGAAGAAGGGCGAAGCCCACTTCCGGTCACACAATCACACGCAGTGCCCGCCGAACGCCTGTGAAACTGACGCGACTCCGGTCTCCAAGATGGTCCCCGTCCACCTGGAACGGGGCGGGTTCCTGGGAAACCAAGGTGAAGTGTCTGACGTCGTGATAGGAGACGACGTGCTTCCCGGACGGCCCGGACGGCGGGGCGCCGTCGCTCGAAGGCGCGTACGACCGCAGGATCTGACGGATCGTTCGAGCGGTACCGAACGCCGTCATACGGGTGATCCCGAAGACGTCCAGATCCGTGTCGAAGGAGGCGAGCGGTGAGGGGTAGACCGGACGGTTGCCGAGGAACGTCCACGGCGAGGTGTTGCTGACTATCGTCAACGCCAGGCCCGGAACGGCCTCGTGGCCCGGAATCTCCAGGGCCACCGGGCCCGATCGGCGTTGCTCACGCTGGGTGAGGTAGTGCCGGACGGCCTGCCCGACGTACAGGGCGTGGGTGGACCTGCGCCCGGCCCGTCGCTGCTCCTCGACCCGGCCGACCACCCCGGCGTCGAAGCCGAGGCCGGCGGTGAAGGTGAACCAGCGGTCCGGCAGCCCGTCGGTCATCGCCTTGCCCAGTCCGATCGGCCGCTCGCGCCCCTGCTCCAGCGCGTTCAGCAGGGCGCCGGTGGCCTCCACCGGGTCGTTCGGCAGGCCCAGCGCGCGGGCGAAGACATTGGTCGAACCGCCCGGCACCACGGCCAGTCGCGGGACCTTCTCGCCCGGGCCCTGTGTCAGCAGCCCGTTCACCACCTCGTTGACGGTGCCGTCCCCGCCGAGCGCCACCACCAGGTCGACCGTGCCGTCCTGCGCCGCGTCCCGGGCCAGGTCGCGCGCGTGGCCCCGGTACTGCGTCTCGGCGACGTCCAGCTTGAGGTCACTGCGCAGGGCGTGGATCAGTACGTCCCTGGTCCGGCCACTGGTGGTGGTGGCCTTGTGGTTCACGACCAGGAGAGCGCGCATGGGGAAAGCCTACGGGGCGGTACGGACCGACCGGCGGCTACCCTGCTGGAGTGACCGCAGAAACCTCCGCCCCCGCACCCGCCCGCCCGGTCCCGCTCACCCTGGGCGCCGCCATCACCGCTCTGGAGGGCGCCGCGCTGGCCGTCGTCGGCGTCTCGGACATGGTGTCCGCGCTGTCCGGCCAGGCCAAGCAGCTGGCCCTGAACGAGTTCGGCGGCCTGGTCATCGTGCTGCTCGGGGTGCTGCCGATACTGGCCGCCCGCGCGCTGCTCAAGGAGCGCCGCTGGGGCCGCAGCCCGGCCGTGCTGACCAACTCGATCTGCCTGCCGGTCGCTTACTACATGGTCCAGAGCGGCGGCGCGATGGTCGCCGTCGGCGTGCTGGTCGGCCTGCTCGGCCTGGTGGGCATCGGCTCGCTGCTGAACCCGAGGACGACGGCGGCCCTGTACGCCCCGCAGGAGGGCTGAGCGCCCCGCAGAACCGCCCCGAACGAGACGGACGGCCGCCGCACCGCCGTGCGGCGGCGGGCGGCCGTGGCGCTGCAGCTACTCCTGCCCGAGGAGCATCTACCGTAGCGGGGCCAGGGTGCGGGC
>NZ_JBHXEG010000045.1:0-67897 GCF_042724935.1 Kitasatospora sp. NPDC127060 | reverse complement strand
CCCGTGCGGTACGGGTGCCGCCCCTCGGCGGTGGGGTGCGCTGGTGCGCTAGATGAGCATGCTCAGCGGCAGGATCAGCGCTATCGCGACCACCGAGATGATCGTCTCCATCACCGACCAGGACTTCAGAGTCTGCCCGACGCTCATCCCGAAGTACTCCTTGACCAGCCAGAAGCCGGCGTCGTTGACGTGCGAGAGGAACAGCGAGCCGGCGCCGATCGCGAGCACCAGCAGGGCCGCGTGGGTCGAGGACATGTTCGCGGCGAGCGGGGAGACGATGCCGGCCGCGGTGATGGTGGCGACCGTCGCCGAGCCGGTGGCCAGGCGGATCAGCACCGCGATCAGCCAGCCCAGCAGCAGCGCGGAGATGTGCCACTCCGCGGACCAGTGGCTGACCATGTCGCCGACGCCCACGTCGATCAGGGTCTGCTTGAAGCCGCCGCCCGCGCCGACGATGAACACGATGCCGGCGATCGGGCCGAGCGCCTTGCCGACGGTGTCGGAGATCCGCGCCCGGTCGAAGCCGGCCGCCTTGCCGAGCGTCAGCATGCCGAGCAGGGTCGCGGCGAGCAGGGCGATCAGCGGGGAGCCGATGAAGTCGAGCACCCGCTGGCCGACCGCCTTCGGGTCGTCGATCACCACGTCGGCCAGGGCCTTGCCGAGCATCAGCACGACCGGCAGCAGGATGGTCGCCATGACCGCGCCGAAGGACGGGGTGTGCTCCCGTTCGGCCTTCTCCTCGGGGGTGACGGCGGCCGGGACCTCCAGCGGGCCGACCCAGCGCTCGGCGACCCGGGCGAACAGCGGACCGGCCACGATCAGGGTCGGGACGGCGATCAGCAGCCCGAGCGCCAGGGTGATGCCGAGGTCGGCCTTCAGGGCGTCGATGGCGACCAGCGGGCCCGGGTGCGGGGGCACCAGGCCGTGCAGCACCGACAGGCCGGCCAGCGCCGGGATGCCGACCCGCATCAGCGGCACGTTGCCGCGGCGGGCGACCAGCAGCACGATCGGGATCAGCAGGACGACGCCGACCTCGAAGAACAGCGGCAGGCCGAGTACGGCGGCGATCAGCGCCATCGCCCACGGCAGCGCCTTGTTGCCGGTCCGGGACAGCACGGTGTCCGCGATGATGTTGGCGCCGCCGGAGTCCGCGAGCAGCTTGCCGAGCATCGCGCCCAGGCCGATCAGCAGGCCGACGCTGGCCACGGTGGAGCCGAAGCCCGTGGAGAAGCTGCTCAGCAGCTTGTCGAAGGGGGCGCCCGCGACGGCGGCCAGCAGGCCGGAGCCGAGCGTGAGGGCGAGGAACGGGTGCAGCTTCAGCTTGGTGATCAGCAGGACGATCACGCCGATGCTGAGCAGCACCGCGATCAGCAGCTGCGAGTTGCTGCCGGTGTGCGGCAGGGCCGGTGGGGCGGCTGCCAGGAGGGTGGGGGAAAGGCTGCTCACGCGAGGTCTCCATTGACGGGCCGCAGCAGCGCCACGGCCATCTCGACGAGTTCTTCGGGGGACGGGCCCACGTCCAGGACCGCGCCGCGCTCGTCCGCGCCCAGGGCCTCCAAGGTGGCGTACTGGGATCCGAGCAGCGACGTCGGCATGAAGTGGCCGGAGCGGTGGGAGAGCCGGTCCTCGACCAGCTGGTGACCGCCGCTGAGGTGCAGGAAGAAGGCGTCCGGAGCGTCCGCGCGCAGGATGTCGCGGTAGCCGTGCTTCAGCGCCGAGCAGGTGACCACGCCGCCGGTGCCGGCTTCCGCACGCTCCCTGAGCCAGGCGCCGATGGCGCGCAGCCAGGGTTCGCGGTCCTGGTCGTCCAGCGGGATGCCGGCGGACATCTTGGCGATGTTGGCCGGCGGGTGGAACTCGTCCGCCTCGGCGAAGGGGAGATCGAGGCGGTCGGCCAGGAGGCGGGCCAGCGTGGTCTTGCCGACACCGGAGACACCCATCACCACGACGGTGAGGGGGACGTCCGGGACGGCTCGGTTCTCGACGTTGAGAGCCATGGGTGGTGCTCCTTCGTTGCAGGCCGCCACTATCGCTTCAAAGATATGACGTATTCAAGTAGCGGAAACCAAATCGTCATACTTTTACTGTGTGGGCTCGGTCGCAGTGCGCCCGGTGGCGGCGGAGGCGGCCGGGAGGCCTCGGGCCGGGGCGTCTACGCTGGGCGGATGGAGATCCAGGGGCTGCCCGGTCGGGTGCTTGACGAGCTCGGGCCGGCGATCGCGTCAGGGGAGATCCCCGAGGGCGCGGTACTGCGCGCGGAGGACCTGGAGGAGCGGTTCGGGGTGTCCCGGACGGTCGTCCGGGAGGCGGTGCGCGTCCTGGAGGGGATGCGCCTGGTGGCGTCCAGGCGGCGGGTCGGGATCACCGTCCAGCCGAAGTCGCTCTGGGACGTCTTCGACCCGATGGTGATCCGCTGGCGCCTGGCCGGTGCCGACCGGCCCGCCCAACTGCGCTCGCTCGGCTCGCTCCGGATGGCCGTCGAACCGGCCGCCGCCGCCCTCGCCGCGACCCACGCGACCGATGACGATCGACGCGAACTCAGCTCGCTGGCAGTGGAGTTGACGGTCTCCGCACGGGAGGCGGACCTCACCACCTTCCTCCGGCACGACATCGCCTTCCACGCCCTGGTCCTGCGCGCCTCCGGGAACGAGATGTTCGCCCACCTCGGGGACACCGTGGGAGCGGTGCTCACCGGACGGACCGAGTACCATCTGATGCCCCATCAGCCGGAGCCGTACGCGATCCGGCTGCACCGGGAGGTCGCCGACGCGATCTGCTCGGGCGACGCCGTCCACGCCGAGCAGGCGATGCGGACCATCGTCACGGGGGCCATGGAGGAGCTCAACCTCCAGTTGGGGTGAGCGGGCGCCACCGCCTGTCCGGATGACACGATTTGGCGGCAATTCAACGGATTCGGACGCATGGTCCGGGTTCCGCGGGGCAGAGTGAGGCAAGGGGGCGCGTTTCGTGTGCGCCCGCTTCCCGTACGCCACCGGATTCGCGCCTGGGGGTCGCCCGATGTCCGTGCCACGCCGCCGTCGCCGCCTGCCCGACGAGGTGCGCTCCGCCGCGGTCCGGGCGGTGCTCTGCCTGGCCTTCACCCTGGTGGGCGTGGTGGTCGCGACGCTGGCCTCGTACGCGGGCAGTTGGCTGATGACGCCCGCCCTGCTCGCGATGGGGCTCGGGGTGTTCGGCACGATGTGGTGCCTGCTGGAGATCCTGATCTCCCGCCAGGTCGCCGCCCAGCGGCTGCGCGGGCCGAACTCCGCCTCCCCGATGGCGGGCAGCCGGGTCGCACCCGAGCCACTGGCCGCCCGGCCGTTCCCCCGGGCCGGCGGGGCGGCGCCGCAGTACCCGCAGCAGTACCCGCAGCAGCAGCCCCAACAGCCGTACCAGCGCGGGGTGTCGACCGCTAGGGGACGACCCGGTAGTGGGTGGTGAGCCGGCCCGCGTCGTCCAGGACGTGGAAGGCGAGCATCGGCGGGTGGTCGAAGCTGATGCCGCGCCCGCCCTCGCAGGGCAGCGTGACGGTGGAGACCACCCCCGGCGCGACCAGCACCGGCAGGCCGGCGAAGGTGGTCGCGGCAGGGGTGTGGGAGTGTCCGCAGAGCAGCGCGGCCACCCGGGGGTGGCGGCGCAGCACCTGCGCCAGGCGGGCCTCGCCGAACTGGCGGATCCGGTCGATACTCGGGATGCAGAGCTCGACCGGCGGGTGGTGGAAGGCCACCAGCGCGGGCAACTCCTGGCGGCCTGAGGAGAGTCGGGCATCCAGCCAGTCGAGGGTGTCGTCCGCCAGCAGGCCGTCGTTCTGCTCGGGTATCGAGGAGTCGAGCATCAACACGTCGACACCGGGCAGCCGGTGCAGCCGGTTGACCGGATCCGTCGACGGCTCCTCGCCGAGCAGCACCTGGCGGTACGGCGCCCGGACGTCGTGGTTGCCGGGGCAGGTGAGCACCGGGTGCCGCGAGTCCAGCACTTCGACGACCTGCCGGTACTCCTCGGGCAGGCCGTGGTCGGCGAGGTCGCCGGTGACCAGCACCGCGTCCAGCGGGCCGGGCAGGGCGTCGAGGTAGGCCATCACCTGCTCGGCCCGCCGCCGGGCCCGCTTGCCGGCGTCCCGGCGGTGGACCTGGCCGAGGTGGATGTCACTGAGGTGCGCGATCGTCAACATGACGATCACGCTAGCTTCACTGCTGGGCGGGAACCTCCGGGGGGCGCTTGAACATCCGGGTGGCGGTGATCTCGCCGTGGATGGTCGGGCCGTCCGGGTCCTGCGGGGCGGGCAGGCCGGGGCGCAGGTGCTCCTCCACCGAGATGTACTTGAGGCCGGCCCGCAGGTCGGCGTCGTTGCGCAGCCGGATCACCAGCGGGAACTCGGCGAGCGCGGTGGTGTCGAACAGGCCGGTGGTGTAGATCAGCTGGACGCCGAGTGCGTCGGCCACGGCCCGCTGGAGCTCCAGCAGGTAGGTGGCGTTGGCGCGGCCGATCGGGTTGTCGAGGAACAGCGTGCCGGCGTGCCGCAGTTGGGACTGGCCGCGGTCGTTGGCGCGCAGCGCGGCCATCGTGCAGTAGAGCGCGATGGCCGCGGTGAGCAGCTGGCCGCCGGAGAAGACGTCGGACATCTGGCCGACGCTCACCCGCTCGGCGCGCAGCACCGCGTCGGGCTTGAGGATCTCGACGCTGACGCCCTTGGGGCCGATCGCGGCGGCGACACCGCGCAGCAGCAGGGACATGCCGTCGCGGCGCAGGTCGCTGTTCTTCCGGACGGCGGCGCGGGTGGCCTCGTCGATGACCTCGCCGAGGCGTTCGACCAGGGTGGCGTGGTCCGGGTCCTCGAAGCGGATCCGCAGGAACTCCTGGCCGGACCACTCCCCCAGGCCCTCGGGCAGCCGGGACAGCCGCTGGGCGGCGCGCAGGGTGGTGAGCGAGGACTCGACCAGTCCGCGCAGCCGGTCCACGATCGAACCGCGGTTCTTCTCCAGCTGGGTCAGCTCGTCGGTGAGCACCCGCAGTCGGGGGGCGAAGGCGGCGGCCCAGGCGGCGGCGTGCTCGGGCAGCGCGGAGGCCGGCAGTTCGCGGATCTGCTGGCGCGCGGGGGTGCGGACGGCCTCGTAGCGGGCGGCGTTGGCGTGCCGGACCAGTGCGTCGGAGGCGTCGCGGACGGCGAGTTCGGCCGAGGACAGCTCGCCGACGGCCGTCCGCAGGCCGCGGCGGGCGTCGGTGGAGGCGTTGCGGGCCTCGGGCAGCGAGCCGAGGTAGGGCTCGACCGGCTGGGCGTCGTCCTCCGGCTGCTCGCGCAGGCCGTCGCGCAGTTGGCCGGCCAGTTCGTCGAAGTCGGCGGCGGCGGACTGGGCGGTGTCGAAGGTGCGCAGGAGGTCGGCGTGGGCGGTGCGGGCGGCGTCCACGGCCTCGCGGCACTCGGCGAGCCGGCTGGTGGCGGTGCGCAGCAGAACCTGGGCGTGCTCGGGGTCGGTGGGCACCAGCTCCTCGGGCAGCTCGGTGTGCGCCTCGCCGTCTGCGGGAGCCGAGCGCTCGGCGTCGCCGCGCAGCCGGCCGAGCTGCTCGCTGGCGGCGGCCGAGCGGGCCTCGATGGTGGCGACCAGTTCCTCTGCGCGGGCGGCGGCGGCCTGGCGCGCCGGGCCGTCGGCGCCGTCGGGGCTGCCGAGGAGTTCCTCGGCGCGGGTGCGGACCTTGTTGGTGAGGCGGTCGAGTTCGGTCGCGGCGGCGGCCTCGTCGCCCTCGGCGCGGGCCTGTTCGGCGCGCAGGTCGGCGCCGACGCCGACCTTCTCGTACAGCTGGGAGGCGGCCCGGTAGGCCTCGCGCAGGGCGGGCAGCGCGGCGGGGGCACTCTGCTCGGCGGGCTCGTCGGCCTGCTCGGCGGCGGGGATCTCGGCGCGTTCGGCGCGCAGCGCGCGGACGGTGCGGCGGGCGTCGTCGGCGGCGCGCTGGGCGGCGCGGCGGTCTTCGTCGCAGGTGCGGGCTCGTTCGGCGCAGACGGCCTGGCGGCGGTCGCACTCGGCGGCGTCCTCGGCCAGTTCGCGCTGGCGGCGGGCCCAGGTGGCGCGCTCGCGCAGCCGGAAGGCGAGGCCGGAGAGGGCGTCGGCGCGGCGGCGGGCACGCTGGGCGGTCTCCCGGTGCTCCTCGTGGGCGGAGGCGGCGGCGGCGTGGTCGGTCTCGGCCTCGTCGTGGTCGGCGCGCAGGGTGGCCAGGGCGGCGGCGGCCTGCTCGGCGTGCTCGCGGGCGGCCTCGGCGGCGGCGGCGAGTTCGGCCAGGGTGCCGGGCGGGCAGCTGGCGTGCCAGGAGGCGAGGCGGGCGGCGAGGGCGCGGTCGGCGCCGAGGCGGCCGGCGAGTTCGCGGATGTGCTCCTCGCGGGCGGCGGCGCGGGCGCGCAGTTCGCGGCGCTCGCCGTCGGCGGCGGACTCGTCGTGCATGGCCGGGTTCGGCGGCACCAGGAAGAAGGCGGGCTCGTCGGTGATCGGGGCGACCAGCGAGGCGGCGGCACCGACCGCGACGGTGGAGCGCGGCAGCAGGGCGGCGGCCTGGAGGGCCTCCCGGGCGCGCTCCAGCGAGGCCGGGTCGGTGACGACCACGCCGTCGACCAGTTCGGGGCGGGCGGCGAGGATCGCCTCGTGGTCGGCCGGGTCGACGGACTGGGCAAGGTAGCGCCAGCCGGGCAGGGCGGGGATGCCGTGCTCGGCGAGGTACTCGACGGTGGCCAGCACGTCGGGGCCGGGCGGCAGCAGGCCGCCGTCGCCGAGTGCGGCGAGGATCCGGGAGTCGTCGGCGGCGGCGGTCCGGAGGTCGAACAGGGTGCGCTCGGCCGTGGCGATCGCCTCGTCCAGGAGTTCGCGCAGGTACTCGGCGTTGCGGTCGAGCACGGCGGGGGTGAGGAAGCCGGCGTCCTCCTCGGCACCCTCTTGGTAGGGGGTCAGGGAGAGCAGGTCGGCGAGCCGCTGCTCGGTGGCCAGCAGGGCGGCGGTGCGCTGCTCGGCGGCGAGCGCGCGGGCGGCGTCCTTGCGGGCGTCGCCGGCCCGTTCGGCGGCGAGTTCGGCGCGGGAGGTGGCGGCGGCGGCCTCGCGCAGCCGGGCGGCGCAGGCCTCGGCGGTGGTCCGGGCCTGGGTGAGGGCCGCGGCGGCGGCCTGCTCGACGTCGGCGGCGTGCAGGGCGGCGCGAGCCGGGTCCACGTCGCCGTCGGAGTCGATGAAGCCGGCCTCGACGGCGGCCTCGGTCTCCTGCTCGACCTCTGCGAGGCGCTGGCGGAGGTGTTCGGCCTCGCTGCGGGCCTTCTGGGCGGCGGTGGCGGCCTCGGTGGCGGCGGACTGCGCCTTGCCGCCGTCCTCCTGGAGCTCGCTCGCGCGCTGCTCCTCGGTGTCGGCGCGGGTCTCGGCGGCCGTGGCGGCGGCTTCCAGGGCGCGGGCGAGCGCGGCGGCGGCGCGGGCGCGGGCGGCGAGCGCGGGGGCGGCGTCGAGTTCGGCCTCGCGGATGGCGACGGCGACCCGGGCGACCCGGTCCGCGGCGGCGCGCTGGCGCAGCACGGCCTCGGCGGCCTGCCAGGCGGAGTGCAGGGTGCGGGCGTCGGTGAGTTCACGGCGCAGCGCGGCGGCCTCGGCGGTGGCGGCGGCGAGGCTCAGGGTGGCGTGCCGGTGGGTGAGTTCGTCGGCGATCAGGCTGTGCCGGGTGCGGTCGGCCTCGGCGGCGGTGACGGCGCTCGCGGCGGCGGCGACCTCGATGGCGAGGTCCTGGGCGCGGTCGCGCTCGGCGGCGGCGCGGGAGGTGAGGGCGTGGGCGAGGCGGCGGGCGCGGCGCTCGGCGGTGCGGTGGGCCTCGCGGACGGTCTCGCGGGCGGCGGTGGCCTCGACGATGCGTTCCAGCAGGTCGAGCGAGCCGGCGGTGAAGTCGCGTTCGGCGGTGAGTTCGGCGCGCAGGCCGAGCTTGGCGGCGAAGCCGTGGACGAGGTCGGCCAGGCCGTCGGTGTCCCGGGTGTCGGTGACGGCGCGCAGCAGCAGGTCGGTGAAGTCCTTGTCCTGCTTGACCGCGAAGAGGCCGGCCGCCTCGCCCTCGTCGGCGTTCATCTCGCGCTGGTAGCGGAAGAGTTCGGGGTCGAGGCCGAGTTCGCCGAGGTGTTCGGTCCAGCGGTCGTGGCCGTCCTCGAAGACCAGGTCGAGGTGGGGGTGGGCCTTGCCGGCCTCGGTGAGGGCGTCGCGGAAGCCCTTCATGGTGCGGCGGCGGCCGCGGGCCTTCTGGTCGCCGGCCAGGCTGATCCGTTCGGCGACCGGCAGCGAGTCGAGGGTGAGGCCGGGGCCGGGGCGGAAGGAGTACCAGGTCTCGGCGAACTTGCGGGGGTCGGAGGAGACCTGGCGGCCGCGCCACTCGCTGACCTTGCCGACCACGATGAGTTCGCCGGTGACGGTGTGCTGCCACTCCAGGGCGACGTGGCCGCAGTCGTCGGCGAGCAGGAACTTGCGCAGCACGCCGGAGCTGGCGCCGCCGAGGGTGTTGCGGTGACCGGGGAGCATCACCGAGAAGATCAGCTTGAGCAGGACGGACTTGCCACCGCCGTTCTCCAGGAAGAGCACGCCGGCCGGGGCCGGGCGGCGGACCGGGCCGTCGGCGTCCTCGCCGAACAGGCCGATCTGCTGCGGGGCCGGGTCGGCGACGGGCTCGCCGACACCGCGCAGGTCGAGCACCGTGTCGGCGTAGCGGGCGCCGGCCGGTCCGATCGAGTAGAGGCGGACCCGGTTGAGCTCGTACATGTGCGGCGGTTCTCCGTGCGTCTTATGGGGTTGTCAGAGCGATCAGATCAAAGCGATCAGTCAGAGCGATCAGAGCGAGTGGAACGGCAGGCCGGCGTCGGCGACCAGCTCGTCGCCGGTGTCCGGCGGCAGCAGGCTGGCGGTGCCGTCGGAGACCGGGACGATGCCGAGGTCGAGCAGTTCGGCCATCGCGGCGCTGCCGGCCAGGTCGCGGACCTGGAGCTGGTAGCGGGCGGTGGTGCGGTAGGTGCCGCCGGAGTCGTCGGAGACCTTCTGCAGGAAGCCGGAGTCCACCAGGAACATCACGGCCTTGGCCACGATGCCGATGGTGGAGCCGGAGAGCCGGCGGGCGTCCTTGGTGGCGCCGGTGGCGGTGCGCCGGGCCCAGACCCGCCAGGCCGCCTCCAGGCCGGGGGCGTCCGAGGCCGGGTCGGTGTTGGCGCCGTCGGCGTCGGCCTGCTCCTCCAGGCGGCGGCAGGCCTGGCGGACGAAGGAGTCGACACCGTTGACGGTGATCCGGCCGAGGTAGCCGTCGTCGGCGAGGTCCTCGGGGCGGGGGAAGGCCATCGCGGCGACGGCGAGGTGGGCCAGTCCGTGCAGGAAGCGGTCGGTGCTCTCGGAGGCGGCGCGGCGCGAGTAGTCGCCCATCCGGACGGCGAACAGCGACTCCTCGGCGGCGGCGACAGCCATGCCGGCCCGCGGCGAGACCTCCAGGACGACCAGGCCCATGCCGGTGGCGATGGCGTCGGCGAGGCGGGCGAACGGCGGGTCCTCGCGGTGGCGGCGGACGAGTTCGGCGTACTCGGCGTCGCGGGCGGGCAGCAGCTTGGCCTGGAGGCCGAAGGAGACCAGCCGGGCGGCGTCGGCGACGTCGGCCGGGGTGATCGGCGCGGGGGCCGCCGGTTCGGTCTCGGCCGCCCAGGACGTGTCGTGGTGGGTCGTCACGGGCGGTGCTCCTCAGGGGTGTTGCTGCTACGGAATGTCTGGTGGGGCGTCAACGTGGGTGTCCGGCCGGTCAGCCGGCGTCCTTGCGGTCGGCGGCCATGCCGACCGCGTCGAGCAGGGCGCTGCCGACGATCAGGTCGGCACCCCCGAACTCCCGGTCGCGCAGCGGGGTGCCGTCGTCCACGGCGAACAGCAGCCGCTCCTCGCCCTGGCGGTAGGCGGTGCCGACCGGCGGGCTGGCCGCGTGCACGGCCAGCAGGGCGACCAGGTACGGGAGTTCCGGGTCCTGCCGGCGGGCGTCGGCGAGCAGGCCGGAGAGCCGGCGGGGGGCGTCCGGGGGCAGGTCGAGCAGTTCCTGGGCGGCCTCCAGCTGGGCTTCGGAGAAGCGGCTGTCGTCCGGGGTGGCGACGAGGTCCGGGTCGGGGAGTTCGGCGCCGAGGTGCTCGCGCTCGACCGGCGGGGTGAGCAGCAGGTCGACCAGGTCGGCGACGCGGACCGAGACGGGCGTGCGCAGTCCGGCGCCGCGGGCGAAGAAGGCGCCGGTGGGGCGGACGGCCTGCTCTATCGGCAGCCTCAGCACGGGGGCGAGCAGCTGCCCGTAGAGGTCGATGCCGCTGCGGGTGCCGGGGGTGGCGAAGGCCTGGCGGTCCTGCTCGGCGCGGAACAACGGGCCGGCCTCCAGCAGCCGGGTCTGCAGCTGGGTGTGGCGGCGGATGCAGTCCTTGACGATGTCGACCAGTTCGGCGGCGCGGCGCTTGTGCTCCTGGTCCTCGGCCTCGTCGCGGGCCTTGCGGATGTTGGTGAGAATCGCGTTCTCGTGCCGGTACCGGTCGGCGATGTGGTCCAGCGCCTCGTCGATGAGGTCCGGGACGGCCTTCATCCAGTCGACCGCGCGGACGTTGCGGCGGGTGGCGTCGA
Organism: Kitasatospora sp. NPDC127060; assembly: GCF_042724935.1. Lineage (NCBI taxonomy): Bacteria > Bacillati > Actinomycetota > Actinomycetes > Kitasatosporales > Streptomycetaceae > Kitasatospora > Kitasatospora sp. NPDC127060. Next base: position 57,281 of record NZ_JBHXEG010000045.1, on the reverse strand, counting down.
GGGCGCGGCGCAGCGTCTCGGCGTACTGGACGGTGCGGTAGCGGGCCTGCTCGGCGGCGAGCTGGGCGTCGGCCAGGCGGCCTCGGCGGATCAGCACCTCCAGCTTGACCTCGGCGGCGATCTGGGCCGAGGTGACGTCGGTGTCCAGCGCGCCGACGAGGACGTTGACGGCCTCGTCGGTGGTGCGCAGGTAGACGCCGCCGTCGGGGCCGGGGACCTCCTCGATCAGCTTGAAGTCGTAGTCGCGGCGGACGTACTCGCCGTCGGCGCCGAAGGTGCCGTAGACGGCGCGGAAGCCTCGGTCCACGCTGCCGACGTTGATCAGCGACTCCAGCACCCAGCGGGCGACCCGCTCGTGCTCGGGGGCGTGCCGGTGCGGGGCCTGGGCGGCGACCCGGGGCAGCATCCGGGCGAGCACTATGTCGCGGTCGGCCCCGGTGTCGAAGTCCATGTGCAGGGTGACCAGGTCGATCGCGGCGAGGCCGACCTCGGCCATCGCGTAGCCGCCGTACTCGCCGGCCAGGTTGACCTTGCGGTTGTCCAGGTCGTGCAGCGGGGCGGTGCAGGCCAGCGCCTTGAGCCGACGGGCCAGGCCTTCGTCGGCGGCGGGGCCGGGCGCGGGCCGCGGGGCGGGCACGGCGGCGCCGGCGGCCGGGCGGAGGCCGGGCCCGGTGGGCGGGTCAGCGATGACGGTCACGGTGGACAAGATTAGAGGTTCGCACCGACATCGACCGAAACGGACCTTGCGGAGGGGCCGGACGGCAGGTCGGGTGGCGTGTCGGGGACGGATTCAGAACGTGGTTTCGACGGGATCGCGCCATTCCCGAACCGGTATTCGAGAAAACCGTGAGGGCGGTGCGCCCGACCGGTGATGATCGTCCCATGATCACCCGACCCGCCATGGCGGGCTTCGCCGCCGCCCTGTCCGTGACCGTCCTCAGCACCGGCGCCGCCGTGGCCGCGCCGGCCGGCCCGCCGTCGACCTCCGCCCAGCACGTCACCGTGTCGCAGAGCGGGAACTACCCCGGCGGCTTCTTCACCTCCGGCACCATGTCGGCGAGCTGGGTCTCGGCCGGCACCTCCGACCTGACCGGCCCGACGCACTTCACCGTCGACCTGCCGCCGGGCGTCACCACCGACGGCGCGATGTTCTACTCCACGCCGTACGACTACACCTTCACCGAGACCCTCTCCCCCGACGGCCGCCACCTGGAGGCCGTGCTCACCGGCACCCGAGTGGTCGGGAAGAGCGAGTTCATGAAGCTCAACCTCCGCACCACGGCCGGGGTTCCGATCGCCGGCGTGATCACGGTGACGGCCGCCAACCCGAACGACACCGACCCCACCGGGCACATCTCGCGGTACGACCTCGGCAGCCGGTCCTACCTGCCGGCGACCGTCCAGGCCGCACCGGCCGTCACCGGCCTCGACACCACCACCGGACCGGGCACGGGCGGCACCGCCGTGACCGTCAGCGGCAGTAACCTGTCGAGCGGCATGGTGCTGGTCGGCGGCGTCCCGGCCGCGGGCACCTGCACCGACACCGCCTGCACCGTGACCACGCCCGGCGGCTCCGGCAGCGCGCCGGTCAGCGTGGTGACCCCGGGCGGCACGGCGGCGGCGCCGGCCGCCTTCGACTACACCGGCGACCCGCCGCCGGCACCGCCCGCGCCGGTGGTGAGCAACCTGACCACCAAGAGCGGGCCGGTGGCCGGCGGGACCCAGGTGTACCTCCAGGGCACCGGCCTGACCTACGGCTCGGTCGCCTTCGGCGGGGTGCCGGCCGCGCACGTCTCCTGCGGGCCGTCCTTCTGCTCGGCAACGTCTCCGGCGGGCGCCGCGCCCGGGCCGGTGGACGTCACGGTCACCACGGCGGGCGGCACCAGCGCGCCGGTGACGTACACGTACACCGCGTAGCCCGGTTCCACCGAGCGGCCGCTGTTCCACCGATGCCCGGGGCCCTTCAGGCGCCCGGGCATCGGCGTGTCCGGGGCCGATCCGGAGACCATGTTGAACGCGTTCAAATACAGGGTCTAGAGTCGCTCTTGCGCAGACGGGACAAGGCCCGCCTGCACATTCGGCATGCGCGCGCCCGGCGCGCGCTGGAGGTGTGCGAGATGGACGGCGACCCCGCGGTCACCCTCCGGAAGACCCGGCGCTGGCTCCGGTTCTTCCTGGTCTGCCTGGTACTGAGCGGCCTGACCGCCTTCCCGCTGGAGACCGAGACCCGCTGGCTGGCCGAGTTCGCCGCGGGCCCGGCCGCCCCACTGACCGACCACGTCCCGGCCGTCGCCGCCTGGTTCGAGCGGGTCCACACCGGCATCGCCGAGACCAACCGGAACTACCCGTTCCTGGCCTACGGCACCGACTGGCTGGCCTTCGCCCACCTGGTGATCGGCGCCGCCTTCTGGGGACCGCTCAAGGACCCGGTCCGCAACATCTGGGTGATCCGCTGGGCGGTGCTCGCCTGCGGCGCGGTGATCCCGCTGGCGCTGATCTGCGGGCCGCTCCGCGGGATCCCGCTGGCCTGGCGATTCATCGACATGTCGTTCGGTGTCTTCGGCGTCATTCCACTGCTGATCGTGCTGCGGGCACTGCGTCCGCTGGAACGTTCCTTCCAGGAACGCCTTGCCGCGAACTGAGTCGGCGCTCCTGGGCGCCGCCCCGGGGCGTGTGGGCTTCGCACCCGCGCCGGTGGGCCCGTCGGCCGTCCGGGTCACGGCCGACGGGCTTCCTCGCCAGGCCCTACCATCTGGCTCAACAGCTGCTGGGAGGCGGACGGGCGTGGCCGATGCGGTGATCGATCTCAATGCGGACCTCGGTGAGGGGTTCGGGCGGTGGACCCTGACCGACGACGAGGCCCTGCTGTCCGTGGTGACCAGCGCGAACGTCGCCTGTGGCTTCCACGCCGGGGACCCGTCGACGATGCGCCGGGTCTGCGCACTGGCCGCCGAACGCGGCGTCCGGATCGGCGCCCAGGTCTCCTACCGCGACCTGGCGGGCTTCGGCCGCCGCGCGATGGACGTCCCGCCGGAGGAACTGGCCGACGAGATCGCCTACCAGATCGGCGCCCTCCAGGTCTTCGCCCGCGCGGCCGGCTCCCGGGTCTCCTACGTCAAGCCGCACGGCGCCCTCTACAACCGGGTGGTCACCGACTCCGAGCAGGCCGAGGCCGTGGTGGCCGGCGTGCTGCGGGCGGGCGCCGTCTGCGACGGGCCGCTGCCCGTCCTCGGACTGCCCGGCTCCCGGTTGCTCGCCGTCGCCGAGGGCGTCGGCCTGCCGGTGGTCACCGAGGCCTTCGCCGACCGCGCGTACACCTGGACCGGCACCCTCGTCCCGCGCCGCGAGCCCGACGCGGTGGTGCACGACCCCGGGTCGGTGATCACCCGCGCGGTCGGCATCGCCCGGGACGGCACGGTGGAGGCCGTCGGCGGCGACCGCATCGCCGTCGAGGCCCGCTCGCTCTGCGTCCACGGCGACACCCCCGGCGCCGCCCAGCTCGCCTGGCGGATCCGCGGCGCCCTGGCCACGGCCGGCGTCCGGGTCGAGGCCTTCACATGACGGCGGACGGGGGCCCCGGCCGCCGGGTGCGGCGGGTGGGCGAGCGGGCGCTGCTGGTCGAGCTACCGGGCACGGCCGAGGTCGCCGCGCTGTACGGGTGGCTGCGCGAACGGCAGGCCGCCGGGGAACTGGGTGGGGTCGACGAAGTCGTCCCCGCCGCCCGCACCGTGCTGCTGGACGGCGTCACGGACGCCCCCGCGCTGGCGGCGCTGCTGCGCACCGCCCGTCCGGCGGCCGCCACCGCGGCGAGCGGTCCGCTGCTGGAGGTCCCCACCGTCTACGACGGCGCCGACCTGGCGGAGCTCGCCGCGCTCTGGGGCGTCTCCGCGGAGGCCGCCGTACGGATCCACACCGAGCCCGAGTACGTGGTCGCCTTCTGCGGCTTCGCACCCGGCTTCGGCTACCTCACCGGGCTGCCGCCGCGCTACGAGGTGCCGCGCCGGGCCACCCCGCGCAGCGCCGTCCCGACCGGCTCGGTCGCCCTGGCCGGGCGGTACACCGGCGTCTACCCGAGCCCTTCCCCCGGTGGCTGGCGGCTGATCGGGCGGACGGCACTGGCCCTCTGGGACCCGGCCCGCGAACCGGCGGCGCTGCTGGCGCCGGGGGCGCGGGTGCGGTTCACCGCGGAACGGGCGTAGCCGCTGCCGGGCAGCGGGGGTGAGGACGTCGCCGCGGTGGAGGCCCCAAGTGGAAGTCCCGGTGCAGCAGCCGTTCCTCAGCCCGCGCCCAGCGCCGCGGCGGCCGCCGCGGCGAAGCCGTCCGGGTTGTCCAGCATGATGTTGTGCCCGCAGTCCGGCACCTCCACCACCCGTACCCCCGCCGCGCGCAGCCCGTCGGCACCGGCGGGCGCGTCCGCCTCCGGGTGGAGGAAGGTGCGCGGCAGGTCCAGCCCGAGCAATAGTTCGCGCATGGTCGGTTCGCTCCCCCGGGCGAGGTGCACGGCGCTGCGGTGCAGGGCCTCCGGGCCGGCCAACCGCATGGTGGACCACCAGAACGGGCCGACCCGCTCGGCGACCTCGGCCCGCCCACCCGCCAGGAACTCCGCCTCGGAGTAGGTCGCGATCCCGCTGCTGCCGATCCGCTCGCGGTCGGGCGCGATGGGGTCGAGGTTGGCGTCGACCAGGACCAGCCGCGCGACCAGCCCGGGGTGCCGGTGCGCCAGGACGATCGCGATCGCGCCGCCCATGCTGTGGGCGACCACCTCGACCCGCTCCGGGCCGGCCGCGGCGACGGCGGCGGCGACCGCGTCGGCGTGCGCCTCCAGGGTGTACTCGAAGTCGGCCGGGCGGTCGCTGATCCCGAAGCCGAGGAAGTCGAGCAGCAGCGAGCGGTGCCCGCTGAGCAGCGGATGGGCGGCGGCGGCCGCGAAGTAGACGGGCGAACTCGCGCCGAGCCCGTGGAGGTAGAGCCGGGCGGGTTCGGCGCCGGGCAGCTCGACCCAGCGGATCCGGTCGCCGTTCGGGGTGACGGGGGTCTCGCGCACGCGCACACGCTCCTGTGTCGGTGGGAAGCTGTCGAGGCCAGACCATACATCGGCTTCGAGGTATAACGGAACCGATATACCGGCGCCCCGGGACACGGGTCCGGAAGAGCTGGAAGAGTGAGCCCATGCTGAAACTCGCGATCCTCGGGTTCCTGTACGACCGGCCGCTGCACGGCTACCAGCTGCGCCGCCACCTCGCCGCCCTCACCGGCCACATCCGCCCGATCAGCGACGGCTCGCTCTACCCCGCGATCAAGCGTCTGGAGGCCGACGGCCTACTGGTCCGCGAGACCGAGCCCGGCAGCGCCGCCGCGCCCCGGCACACCCTGCACCTCACCGCGGCCGGCCGCACCGCCCTGCTCGAACGGCTGCGCGAGCCCGAGCCGCTGGACATCAGCGACGGCAACCGCTGGACCACGGTGGTCTCCTTCCTGCGCCACCTCGACGACCCGGCCGCCCAGGCCGCCGTGCTCCGCCGCCGGCTGGACTTCCTCACCGAGCCCGCCAGCTTCTTCTACGAGGACGACCGCCCGCGCAGCGCCGAGGAGTTCACCGACCCGTTCCGGCGCGGCCTGCTGCTGACCGCCCGCGCCACGACCGAGGCCGAACTCACCTGGCTGCGCGCCGCCCTGGCCGAACTGGAGGGCCCGCAGGGCGACTGACGGACCGTCCGGCGGCTGACCGAAAGCCGTCCGCTCTCCCTTCCCTCCCCGTCCGGCCCGTGCTCCGATGAGGCCCATGGGCAACGACACGCACATGAGCGACGAGCGACGCGAGGGCTACCACGGAACGGGCACCGGTGCGATCACCCCGGACGGCTGCGCGGTCGAGGTGTGGACCCGCCTCCCGGTGGGCGACGCACCCGACGTGATCGAGGCCGCGGTGCCGCCGGGCGCCCGCATCCTCGAACTGGGCTGCGGCGTCGGCCGGATGACCCACCCGCTGGTCGAGCGCGGCTTCGCCGTGACGGCCGTGGACGAGTCCGCCGAGATGCTGGCCCGGGTCCGGTCGGACGTCCGCACGGTGTGCAGCCCGATCGAGCGGCTGGACCTCGGCGAGCGCTTCGACGTCGTCATGCTCGCCTCCTTCCTGGTGCACGCCGGCGACCCGGCGGTCCGCCAGGGCCTGCTGGAGACCTGCCGCCGCCACGTCGCCGAGGACGGCTGCGTGCTGGTGCAGCGCGAGGGGGAGGACTGGCACCGCAACGTGCCGCGGGAGAGCCGGATCGCCGGGACGGAGGGGGTGGCCCGGATCCTGTCCGCGACACCGGTCGGTACCGGGGTGAATTCGGTCCACGCCGAGTACGTCTTCCCGGACGGCATCTGGACCCAGACCTTCCTGTCCCGTCCGCTCACCGCGGCGGCCTTCGAACAGGCCCTGGCAGAAGCCGGTCTGCGGGTCGAGGAGTACCTCACGGAGGATCGCACCTGGGTCCTGGCCCGGCCGGCCGGCTAGCACCGGTCCGCGCGGGACGGGACGGCCCAGGTGCGCAAAGCACGGCTAAAGGGTGAACAAAGAGTTGTCACCTCCACCCCGTACCATCGGCCGCGCGCCGGGCCCGTGCGCGGCCGCGGGCCGCGCGGGTCGCGGTCGTCCGCACGCCCGCTCCGACCCGCAAGGACCCGCCCATGCCGCACCAGCACCACACCCGCCTGATACCCCTGGCGGGTGTTCGGTGATCGACTGGTTCCACGGGGCCGTTCTCGGCCTGATCCAGGGGCTCACCGAGTTCCTGCCCGTCTCCTCCAGCGCCCATCTGCGGGTGTTCTCCGCCCTGTTGGGCTGGGACGACCCGGGGGCGGCGTTCACCGCCGTCACCCAGCTCGGCACCGAGACCGCGGTGCTGATCTACTTCCGCCGGGACATCGCCTCGATCGTCCGGACCTGGGTGCTGTCGCTGTTCCGCCCGGCGCTGCGCTCCGATCCGGACGCCCGGACGGGCTGGTTCGTGATCATCGGCACCCTGCCGATCGGCATCCTCGGCAAGCTGTTCCAGGACTCCATCGAGACCCATCTGCGCGATCTGCGGATCATCGGCACCACGCTGATCGTCTTCGGCCTGGTGCTGGCCCTCGCCGACCGCACCCGGGCCGTCCGCCACGCCCGTCCGATCACCGACCTGACCCTGCCGCACGCGGCCGCCTACGGCTTCGCCCAGGCGCTGGCGCTGATCCCGGGCGTCTCCCGCTCCGGCGGCACGATCAGCGCGGGCCTGCTGCTCGGCTACAGCCGGGAGGCGGCGGCCCGGTACTCGTTCCTGCTCGCGATCCCGGCGGTGCTCGCCTCGGGCACGCTGGAACTGTTCAAGATCGGCGAGGGACCGGCCCCGGCCTGGGGGCCGACGATCCTGGCCACCCTGATCGCCTTCGCGGTCGGCTACGCGGCGATCGCGTGGTTCCTCAAGTACATCTCGAGCAACAGTTTCCTCCCGTTCGTGGTGTACCGGGTGCTGCTCGGCGTGCTGATCATCGGTCTGGTGGCGGGCGGCGTGCTGGCCCCGGACGCGGGCCCGGTCAAGTAGAACCGCGTTCCACCAAGCCCTCGACCGAAAACCGAACGCAGCGGGCGCCGACGCAAAGCAGCGGGCCCCGACGCAAAGCAGCGGGCCCCGACGCAAAGCAGTGGGCCCCGACGCAAAGCAGTGGGCCGGGACACCGTCGAGGTGTCCCGGCCCACCGAACGTCGGGTCCGTCCAAGGCCTGTCTTCAAACTCCCGTCGTCCGCCCGGAGGGCGGGCGGGGCGGCGTTCGGGGTGCGCGCATCGCAAGGCGGAGGTGGGGCACCTCCCGGCCGGAGGCTGGGGGCGGAGCCCAGTGCAGCGCATCGGCGACCGACGCCCTAGCGCCCGAACTCCCGGGCTGCGGTCAGTCGGCCGCGTACGGCGGCATGGACCTCGGCCTCCTCGGCCGGGTCCGCGGCGAGCCTTCGCAGCCGCTCCAGCACACGCGCGTCGCCGGTGGTGGCGACATGGCGCGCGGCGAGCTCGCGCGTGGACTCCTCGCAGTCCCAGAGGCACTCGACGGCGGGCCCCTCGGGGAAGTGCACATCGGTGGCGGCGAGCGCCCGGGCGGCGCGGCCGCGCAGTTCGGAGGAGCCGGCCTCGCCGTAGATGTGGCGCAGGACCGGGACGGCGTCGGCGGCGGCCAGCCGCCCCGCACCGTCGACCAGCGATCCCAGCCCCGTACCGCTGACCCCGCGCACCGAGATCCAGCGGCGCAGTCCGGCGACCACCAGCGGCGCGTCGGCCGGCTCCCCGGCGTCGGCGAGCAGCCGTACCGCGGTCTCGCCGAGCGCGCTGTCGGCTCCCCCGCTGGCCGGGTCGGCCCAGCGGCGGGCCTGCGCCAGCACCTCGGGGCCGCGCATCCGTCCGAGCAGTTCCAGAGCTGCCCGGACGATCCGGTCGTCCACGTCAGCTGCAGCGGCCTCGATCAGCTCGATGGCGGCCGGGTCGCGCTGGTCCACCAGGTAGCGCAGGGCGGCCCGCCGGGCGCCGGGCAGGCCGTCGCGGGCCGCCTCCAGCAGGGCGGGACGGTCCTCAGGCCGGACCACGGCGGTCAGACAGCGGGCGGCCGCGGCGGCGCGGCGGTCCACGGCGTCGGGGCCTGAGCGGTCCTCGTCGGCGCGCACCGGCTCGGGCCGGCCCAGGAAGGCGGCGGCGCCGAGGTCGCCCAGACTGCCCTGGTCGGCCCAGGCCAGCACGTCGGCGGTGGACCAGCCGGGGGTGACGCCGCCGCGGTTGAGCTGGCGCTGCCACAGGTCGAAGGGGGACTGCTCGCTGGCCGCGGCCACCCTCGGGTGGTAGGCCGCCCAGAGCCGCCAGGGCCTGGGCTCGTAGGCGTTGCGGATGAACTCGCGCAGCTCGGCGTCGCCCTCGGGGCCCGGTGCGAAGCGGTCCAGCACGGCGGTGCCGAGCAGCAGCAGGCCGCGGTCGTCGTCGCGCAGGGCGAGTTCGTCCAGGGCCCAGGCCCAGTTGGCGCCGGTGGCGGCGTACTCGCGCAGCATCAGCAGCGCGTCGCGCCGGCCGTACGCGGCGAGGTGTCCCAGGACGGAGAGGGCGAGGCCGGTGCGGCTCTCGTCATCGCTGACGAGGTCCTCGGCGGAGTGGAGGTGGTCCTCGATGCCGTCGAGGGAGGCCTCCAGCTCCATGTAGAGGCGGGCGTAGTAGAGGGAGCGGCTCTCGACCTGCCAGTCGGCCCGCGGATCCCTGGTGACGCATTCCTCCAGCGCGGCGATGGCCTCGGCACGGTCGGCGGCCAGCGCGTGGAGCTGCCCGTCACCACGGCCTCGCTGAAGGAGGCCTAGGAGGCTGGCACTAGGTGCTATCACTGGCTCGAACATGAGGTCAGCATCCGTTGCGGCGGTCGTAGTGGCAACGGGATTTCCGTCGCCGGGGTCTCTGGTCGGTACTGCGGTGGGCGCCCGGGCGCCGGAATCACCGAAGGTTACCGCCTCGGACCCGCTTCCGCACACAGGGCGACGAAGGCGGCTGCCACAGTGGCATATGCCAGGGGAATTTTGCCTGCGTTCTGTCCAAATCGCCCACACCGGTGAGAACGCTGTGCGACAGTCTTCTCACCACCCCGACGCCCCGCGCACGGCGGGCCACACTCAGCGATGGACCCGTCATGAACATGCCCTTAGGCACCGCCCGCCCGCCGGACACCGCCACGGTGGACGGTGTCCCGGCGGGCGCGGACGGCTCCGACACGGAGCGCTCCGCAGGCCCCACGGGCAGGGCGGCCCGCACCCGCGGCGCAGCGGGCGACGGCGCCGCGGACGGCTCCGACCGCGGAACGGACGGCAGAGTGGACGGCACGGCGCAGGAACCGTCCGGCCCCTACCTCGGCAACGGAGACACCGGCGGCACGGCCGGGGACGGACTCGTCGGCTCGGCCGAGTGGGACCTGCTGACCGACGGCGTCCGCTGGGACGCCGAGACCTACCTCCTCCTCGGCTGCGACCCGGACCACGGCCCGCTCAGCCTCGACCGGCTGCCCGACCGCCTCCCCGAGGCGGACCGGCCGCTGCTGCGCCGGATGATGACCGACGCCCTGGTGCACGGCCGCCCGGCCGCCGGAACCCTGCGGATCCGCCGCCCCTGCGGACGGCACGACGACGTCGAGTGCGCGGGCGAACCCGTGCTCGGCACGGACGGGACCGTCACCGCGCTGCGCATGCTGCTCCGGCGGGCCTGAACCCGGATCCCCATCCGCGTTCCACCGGCCGGGAACCGCCCGGCCGACAGCTTCCCGGCCGTCTCCGGACCGACCGCCTCCGGACCGATCATCTCGGCCCGACCGCCTCCGGCCCGATCATCTCGGCCCGACCGCCTCCGGCCCGATCATCTCGGCCCGACCGCCTCCCGACCGGCTGCCCGTCTCACGACGGCCGCGGCCGGTTCTTGGCGTCCGCCGCCCGCAGCTCCCGGCCGAGCTGCGCCCGCAGCTCGTCCACCACCGGCAGCCCCCGGTAGCGGGCAGTCAGCCGGTACATCTCGCGCAGCCGGTCCCAGGTCCGGTGCGAGGAGTTCTGGCCGATCAGGTTCATCACCATCTTGGCCTGGAACTCCGCCGCGTCCGGCTCCCCGGTGATCCAGTGCACCGAGGCCAGGGTGATCCGGTCGAACAGCGCCGAGCGCAGTTGCCCGGTCCCCTCCCGGAGGGCGATCACCCGCTCCGCGTGCCGCCGCGCCTGCGGGGCCGCCGCCGGGTCGTGCTCGGCCAGGGTGCGCAGCACCAGGGCCTGCATGCCGCGCAGTTCGGCCTCGTCGAAGACCTGCATCCAGGACGGCGGCGGCTCCGGCGCGTCCTCGGTGAACAGCTCCTCCGCCTCGCCGAGCAGCCGGTAGGTGTCCTGGGAGTGCCCGATCGAGGCGCGCGCCCAGGCCTCCACCGTGTTGAACATCGCCCGCGTTCTGGGCAGCAGCAGGCCGCCGCCCGCCTTGGCCGCCGACATCAGCTCGATCGCCTCGTCGGCCCGGCCCAGGTGCACCATCTGCCGGGCGGCCCGGGAGATCGCCTCCCCGGCCCGCGGGCGGTCGCCGGCCTCCTTGGCCGCCTCGGCCGCCATCATGAAGTACTTCTGGGCGGTGGGCTCCAGGCCCACGTCGTGCGACATCCAGCCGGCCAGCACCGACAGGTTGGCCGCGACCAGCCACAGCCGCTGCTCCACCGCCGGAGCGTGGCGGTGCGTCAACAGTCCGCCGACCTCGTTGAGTTGGCCGACCACCGCCTTGCGCTGCAGCCCGCCGCCGCGGGCCGCGTCCCAGGCCCGGAACACCTGCACCGAGCGCTCCAGCGACTCCACCTCGTCGAGCCCCACCGGGCCCGCGTCGTACACGTCGACCACCGGGCGCGCGGCGCTCCCGGTGACCAGCTGGCGCGGTCCGGGCACCGAGGCCGCGTACGCGACCGCGTCCCCGCCCAACCAGCCCTTCAGCGAGTCGGCGACGACCGCCCCGGCCGTGAGCGCGGCTCCGGCGCCCACCAATCCACGTCGGTTCAGCATGAGGTCCATTCCCGTGAACTCGGTGAGGACCGCGGCTGTTCGATCCGGCGACCACGGGACTGCTGCGGACGGCTCCGCTCCGGACCTGGTGGGCCGGTGTCGTTCCAGACCGAGGTCCTCAGTGGTGACGACACGTCCGAGCCGCTCCGTGAACACGGCTGCCAGCACCCTCGGCACCGGATCGCGCGGGATCTCCCCCTGCTCGATCCACCGCCGTACCCTCGACGTGTCGGTGGACAGCTGCTGCTGCCCCAGCGCGGCACCCCGACGGTTGACCAGCCGGGCCAGTTCGCCCTTGGACCATCCGGTCAGGACGAACAGATCGGCGAGTCGGGTGTTGGGTTCCCTGCTCAAATGAAGCCCCCAGGTTCCTCGGCACCTCCGAGGCTAGAGGCTCGGGCAAGTGCCAGGCGAGCATTCGCCACCGTTCGCCAGGGCCCGCCAGACTACAAAGCCAGTGCCCGACGGGTGTGTTGTAGGGATGCGCCACCTCGCCCCTCGGGTCGGGCGGCGTCCCACCAGCGTCGGGGCACTCCCCCGACCGTGGCACGGGGCGCTCCCGGTCTTCACCCGAGGGGGTGGCGCGGCCGGGTGGCGCGGGGGCGCCGGGCACGGCCACGGCAGCCCGGCCGACCGCATTCCCCAGGGTGCGGACGGCCTGAGCACCGCCGAGCAGGGGTTCCGGCCCCGCGTCCGTGCCCGGCGCCCGCGCACCACCCACCGACCGAACCAGGGCCGCCGTCACGCCAGGAAGCACACGGCACCAGCCCTCCCCGCCCCCGCGGGGCGAACCCGCAGACGGACCGGAAGGGACCCCCCTCAGCCCATGTACTCCTCAGCGACGACCCCCACGCCGACCGCGAACCGGACCGCGCTGCGCCCCCCCAACGCGGCCGCCGGCCGTCCGGGGCCCAAGCAGCTGCCCCCGGCGAGCCGGCCGGTGGCTCCGCGCGGGACCGAGGGCCGGTCCGCCGACGCCCGGGTGCCGTCCGGCCGCACGGCGCTGGGGCTGCGCGCCCCCGAGGCCGCCCCGCAGGCCCTCCCGCCGGCCGGCCACCGCCTCCCGCTGGCCCGGCAGGCCGACGGCCAGGTGCTGCGCGCCCGGCGGCCCGGCCAGCCGGTCGGGCCGGAGCGGATCGACCCGTCGGCACTGCAGACCCCGGCGGTACGGGCCGCCCTGGGGAGCGTCGCGCGGATATGTCCGGCGTTCACCCCGCGCCAGGTCCTGCGCGAGGGCAGCCGCCACATCCTGGTGGCGGGCACCATCGGGCGGGCGCCGGTGGTCGCCAAGTGCCTGGCGCCGCAGGCGGTGCGGAGTGAGTACTTCGAGCAGCTGGTGGCCGACTTCCACCACGAGGTCTCGGTCTACCGGGCGTTCGTCCGGCACCGCCCGCCGGTGCGGCTGCCCCGGCTGGTCGCGGCCGACCACGACCGCTGCGTGCTCGTCATGGAGCGCGTCCCCGGCCGCCCGGCCGCCCGGGAGCGCCACCCGGTCAACGCGCCCACCCCGGGCGAGGTGCGGGCGCTGCTCAACGCCGTCCGGACGCTGAACCTCTGGCGGCCGCCGAGCGACGTCTTCCAGCCGCGCCTGGACTACCAGTTGGAGATCGCCCGCTACCACTCGGTGGGCCAGCTCACCGACCGGGACGCCGGCGACCTGCGCGGCCTGCTGCACGGCCTGGGCACCACCCCGCTGCAGCTGTGCCACGGCGACGCCCTGCTCAGCAACATGCTGCTGGCGCCCTCCGGCCCGGTGCTGGTGGACTGGGAGCAGGCCGGCTGGTACCTGCCGGGCTACGACCTGGCGGTGCTGTGGAGCGTGCTCTCCGGCGACACCGCCGCCCGCCGCCAGATCAGCCAACTCGCCCAGAGCGGCGGCACGCTGGCCCGGGACGCGTTCCTGGTGAACCTGGTGCTGGTGCTGATGCGGGAGATCCGGCTGTACGACGTGCCGGGCGCCGGCGAGGAGCAGCGGATCATGATCCGCCGGCTCTACGACGACGCCGCGCTGGCCCGCCGGGCGGTCCGGGCCGCGGTCGGCACCCGCTGACCCGCCCCGGGCCTCCCGACCCACCGGCTCACGGCCGGGCGCCGCGCTCCAGGGCGGCCCGGCCGGCGGCGTCCAGGACGTCATCCTCGGGCGCCAGGTGCACCCGGCTGCTGAGCACGTCCCGCAGGTAGCGCTCCAGCGGGTGACGCCGGCTCAGCCCCGGGTTGCCGGTGAGCGCGACGGCCTGCTGGACGGCCGCGGTGGCGGCCCGAACGGCCAGCAGGTGGGCCGGGCCGGTCCGGGCCACGGCGTCCGGCTCGCCCCGGTCCACCCGGGGCGCCAGGCCGTGCAGCAGTTCCTCGGCGCCGATCAGTTGGGCGTCGATCTCGCCGAGGGCGCAGCGGTAGCGCGGCAGGGTGCCGAGCGGCTCGGTCAGATTGGCCGGAGTTCGCTGGTTCAGGAAGCGGACCAGCCAGGCCTCAGCGGCCCGGGCGACCCCGACCGCCACCCCGGCGAGGGCCAGGTCCTGCCAGGCGCGGGCGAGTCCGGCCTCCGCGGCGTCCGCCTGGCCGGGTGTGCGGAGCCCGAGGCCGAGTTCGAGCGGGACCCGCACCGCGTCGAGCACGATGTCGTGGCTGGCGCTGGCCCGCAGGCCGAGCTGGTCCCAGGTCGGGTCGATCTCCAGGCCCTCGCTCTCGCCGCGGACCAGGAACGTCCCGATCCGGGGCTCGGGCTCGTCGGTCCGCGCGGTGACGGCCATCCAGGCCAGCGCCTCGGCGCCGGTGCAGTACGTCTTCCGGCCGGTGAGCAGCCAGCCCTCGTCGTCCCGCCGGGCCACCGTCCCGGGCAGGTCGTCCGGTCCGCCACCGGGCTCCGTCCGCAGCGTGTTGACCAGCGCCGGCCCGCGCCGGGACTCGGTGAGCAGCCGACGGTAGCCGGCCGTCGGCCAGCCGGCGCGGCGGGCCTGTTCAGCGTGCTGGAGCAGGGTGAAGGCGGTGACCACGGCCACCGAGGCGTCCCCGCGGCCGAGTTGGGCCAGCACCCGGACGGTGTCGGCGAGGGTGCCGCCCGGTCCGCCGTAGCGCTGGGAGACGGTCAGGGTGAGCAGCCCGGCCTCGTGGACGGCCTCGATGCCCTGGTACGGGAAGGTCGCGTCGCGGTCGTGCTCCTCGGCGCGGGCGGCGAGCAGGTCGACCACCCGGGGCAGACCGGCCAGGGCGGCCTCGACCGCCGGGCGTTCGGGCACGGGCGGCACGGGTGTCACCGGCGCCGCGGGAGGGGTGGGCGCCGCGGGCCGCGCGGGCCGTACGGGGGCCGCCGGGCGCGCGAGCGGGGCGGTCGGCGCGGGATGGCCGGAATCCGTCGCTTCGGTTCGAGGACGATCATTTGGTGAACGATCGTTTGCGGCGATGGTCGTCATGGTGCTGGTGCCTCCGGGCGACAGCATGGGCTCAGCGGGTGTGGACGCACGCCGCGGGGGCGCGCGGAACCGGCCGGCGGCCCCGGAGGCCGGCCCACGACCCTCCCCCGGATTCGGCGCCGACCCGGTCCGGTCGGCCGCCCGCCGCCACGGGGGCGAGATCCCCCCTCAGTGGCCCGGACACACCGCGCTGGCGGTCCGGCACAGGTCCAGATGCCTGCGACGGGTCAACAGCGGGAGACGGCACGGCATGTTCGCGACTGTACGAACCGGTGATCGATACCGTCAAGCAGTGTCCGCGCCCCGGGTGGGTCCGGTCAGCCCTGCTGGAACATGTCGGCCGGAAGCGGCTTCAGCAGCTGATACAGGTCGTCCGAAATCGGTCGGTCCCAGGACGCGATGGTGACCAGGACGCCGTCGCTGCGGCCGAACTGGGCGCAGAACACGCGTTCCTCGCTGGTCTTGACCTTCTTCACGATCAGCAGGTCGTCCCCGAGCATGACCGGGAAGTCCTCGGCCGAGACGAACTCGACCGGCTCGTCGTTCTCCAGCGCCGCGAGCAGCTGGCGCACCTCGAAGGGCACGTCGTCACCGGTCTCCCGGGCGGGCGAGCCCTCGGGGAGGTTGCCGATGAACATCGCCGGGCCTCTGCCGCCGAACAGGTCGTAGCGCAGGAAAATCCCCTGGCAGGAGCCGTCCGGGCCGGTCATCATGGCCGCACCGAAGTCGCCGGGCCAGTCGCCCGGGTCCATCGCGAGCACGTCGAAGTCCGGGCCGGCGGGCTGTCCGGAGCGACGGCGGAGAAAAGACATGGGAACATCGTACGTGTCCGGCACACCACACTCGCGAGGCGGGTGGGACACCGACGGGGGACGGGCGGGAGGTCGACGCTCAGAGACCAATGTTGACTCTGAGCAACCGTCCGGGCTACGTTCGGTTCAGCACGACAGCCGTTCTGGGTTTCACCCTCCGGGGGGACGGCATGTCGCAACGCGGCCCTACACGCGTTTCCCTCACCGTGCACTTGTCGTGCCGAACTGCCGAGCACCCAGCTTCGTCGTCGCGCAGAGCACAACACACAAGCCAACAATTCCATTGCAGTTCCGTGCAACAAGAGCCAGATCCGCGGGGCCCCGGCCCGTCGCTCCCGTGGATCTGCTCGGGACACCGCCGCGTGGGGGCGTGCGGGTCCCGAGCAAACGGTGCCGTCGTCCGAGTCGCTCTCGGCGTCGGCGCCAGCCTCCCGGCGACTGCCGGCCCCTCGTGGGCCGGGACCGGCCGACGCACCCCGGTGCGCAGGGGATGACTGGGAGGCAGGCCTGGCAAATGCCGGGCCGCACAGCAGGCGCCGTGTCTGGCCGCGTGGGGGCGGTGGGCACGGCGTCTGCCTGTGCTCATACTCTGAGCTGCGTTTGTCTAACAGTCAACAGAAATTCTGACGTGGCACGCTCAATAGATCATCAGTTGTGATGTTCGGTGCCGGAATCGGCGTCGGCCCCGCCTCCGGAAGCACCTGCGGAGCGGTCCCGACGCTGTCGGCTCGCCGCAGCTCGGGCCGCTCCGCAGGTGCTTCCGGAGGCGCGCGGGCGCTCAGGTGAGGTCGAACTCGCCGTCCCGGGCGCCGAGCACGAAGGCCCGCCACTCGGCCGGGGTGAAGACCAGGACCGGCCCGTCCTCCTGACGGCCGTCCCGCATCCCGATGTACCCGTCCACGAACGCGATCTGGACGTCCCCGACACCCTGGCTGCTGCACAGCCACTCGGCCCCGGTGAAGTCCACCTTCGGCTTCCCGTTCCGCGCGAGCTCCGGCTCGACGCCGACCGTCCCGGTGTCCGCCCCGGTGTCCGTCCCGCTGTTGACTGCCACTGACCGATCTCCTCCCGACGGGTTTCCACGGCCAGCCTAGCCACACCTCCCCGGCCCGGTCAGCGGGTTGACCAGGACTCCCCCGGCCGGGAGGGGCGCCGCCGGAGAAGCGCTCGGGGCCCGGTGGGGCGTGTCCCGACCGGCGGGGCGGCGGGCAGCTGCCAGAGTGCTGCCAGGACGCGTGGGTGCCCGGGTGGGCCGGACGGGCCCGGACACCCCGCAGGAAGCCCGTACACCCGCCGCGAGCGGCCCGCGGATCCGCCGCGGGAAGCCCGTGCAAAGCCCGTACGCCGCCCACGACTTCGGCGGCCCGCCCACAGTCCGCCCAGGATCCGCCGCACTGCCCGCCCGACACCCCGCCCGACCCCCGCCCATGAACTCGCCCCAGGGAGCAGCCGATGAGCCGCCGGGACGGCACCCGCGCCGACGTCATCCCCATCTCCGACGCCCCCTCGGCCCACCCGCCGGCTCCCCGCACCCCGCCCTCGGCCACCCCGCTGCCCCGGCCGACCCCGGCGCGGCCCGCGGCGCACGGCCGGGTCGGGATCGTCCTGGTCTCGCACAGCCAGGAACTGGCCACCGCCGTACGCTCGCTGGCGCTCACGCTGACCGGATCCGACTCCCCCGCGCCGGTCGCCTCGACCGGTGGCGACCCGGGCGACGGGCCGGGCATCAGCGCCGTGCTGGTGGCCGCCGCCACCCGGCGGGTCGACCAGGGCCACGGCGTGGTGGTGCTCGCGGACCTGGGCGGCGCCGTCACCACCGTCCGGGCGCTGCTGTCGGAGGCCGACGAGCACGGGCTGCCGTTCCCGGTCCGGTTCGCGAACGCGCCGTTCGTGGAGGGCGCGGTCGCCGCCACCGCGACCGCCACCGCGGGCGGGGACCTCGCCGCGGTGCTGGACGCGGCGGAGGAGGCCTACCGGCAGCAGAAGGACTGAGCCCTTCCTAGGCCCGTCCGGCCGATCTAGCCCCGCCCTTCCCGGGGGTGCTCCCGGCCGTCCAGCGCGAACACCGCCGGGCCCTGGCACTCGAGCGCGTGGCGGATCCGGAAGTGCTCGGAGTCGATCATCGGCGGCAGCTCGTCCAGCGCGAACCAGCCGACCTCCAGCGACTCGTCGTCGTTCACCCGGGCCTCGCCGCCGACCGCCCGGCAGCGGAAGATCAGCTCCAGGTACTGCGTCACGTCGCCGCTCGGGTAGGTGATCGGCGGCGTGACGGTGACGGCGGCGAGCAGCTCGGGCACGACCTCCACCCCGGTCTCCTCCAGGCACTCACGCACCACTCCGTCGGCGGGCTGCTCTCCCGGGTCGAGGATGCCGCCGACCGACGCCCACCGCCCGTCGTCGGCCCGGCGGGCGAGCAGCACCCGGCCCTGGTCGTCCAGCACCACAGCGGCGACGGCGCTCAGCCAGAGCGGACGGGTGCCCACGACGGAGCGGAGTTCGAGGAGGAAGGGGGGAATGGCCATGCGGCGCAGCCTACCGAGCGGGCCTACGCCCGGGAGCCGTAGGGCCGGAGCGCGGCGAGGACGGTGAGGCCGAGGATCCGCAGGTCCAGCCGGAGCGAGCGGTGCTCCACGTACCAGAGGTCGAGTTCGGCCCGGTCCGGCCCGGCGAGCGGGCAGGCGGCGTGCAGTTGCGCCCAACCGGTCAGGCCGGGCCGTACGGCGAGGCGGCCGCGCTCGCGGCGGGTGTAGTGGACGACCTGCTCGGGGCGGTCCGGGCGGGGGCCGATCACGCCCATCTCGCCGCGGGCGACGTTCCACAGCCGCGGCAGCTCGTCCAGGCCGGTGCGGCGCAGCAGGGTGCCGAGGCGGCCGTGGCGGCCGGTGCGGAAGCGCAGGACCTGGAACTCGCGGCCGTGCCGTCCGGTGCGGGTCTGCCGGAGCAGCACCGGTCCGGCGGCGGTGCAGCGGAGCAGGGCGGCGATCAGCAGGGCGAGCGGGAGTGCGACGACGGCGGTCAGGAAGGCGACGGCGAGGTCGCCACCGCGTTTCATGAGGCGGACACGGCGATGTCCGGTCGACCGCGCATCGCTCCCCCTCCAGGGCGTTCTCCAGGGCCTTCCGAGCCACGGGAACGCATTCACAGTAGAGGGGGGAGGAAGCCGTTGTCCGGGAATGGGGAAACACAAGCGCGGATGATTGTCAGAAGAGATGAAATTCGGTCGTTCTGACCAATTTCGATCGATCTGTTGATCAATCGCACCCGACCCGTGGCGAAGCACCCGACGGAGTGAGCGCCGGCGCCACAGTCAGAGCGCGGCACCCCGCCGACGGACCACTCCGAACACGATCCGGCCGAGCAGCAGCACGCCCGTCGCCAGGCAGCCGGCCACCGCCATCGCCCAGGCCGGACCGTCACTGTCCGGAACGATCACGGCCACGACGATGCCCAGCACCAGACAGGCCACACCCGCCACCGCCAGCGGAATCCGGTGGGTGACCAGGGCTCCACCGCTGCACGCGCGCGTCCATCGGGTCGCACCGTGCAGGTGGAAGGGATCACGGTCCGCATCTGCCATGAGCCCAAGGTACCCCGGGCACGCCCCCGAAGCAGCCCGCAGGGAGTGAGGCCCCGCGCACCCTGCGCGACCGCCCGTCCGGGGGTTGCTCAGGGCCTGCGGACGCGTGTACGGGCTCCACAATCAGTCCACGAAAAATCCTCGTCCCCCCGGTACAACCATCCGCCTGGTGCGGGGGTCTCAATGGCATCGAGTGATCCAGGAGCCGTTCACGGGAGGGTGAGACCCCCCACCGAGAACCGGAATACCCAGGGAGCGGAGCCGCCGCCCCCTGGAGTCGGAGGCCGGGCTCCGTCCTCCGGCGGTACCGCCACGCCGCTCGGCGACCAAGGGGGAACCGTTGCCGCAGACCCAGTCCACCCCGTCGACCTCCACCGCCCGCGCCAGGCCCCTACCCGGCGTCCGGGCACTGCCGCCGCCCACCGGCTTCGCGTCCGACCACCACGGCGCCGGCCGCCCCCGACCCACCATCGAGGCGAAGCGCCTCGAACCGACCAGACGGCTCGACACCAAGCGCCTCGAGACCAAACACGTCGAGCTGGTCGGTACCGAGGGGGCCGGTGCCGAGGCGTTCGACATCGCGGCGGTCGGTGTCGGGCCCGTCAGTGTCGGGCCCGTCGGCATCGGGCCCGACAGTGCCGAGGCCGAGCCCGTCGACGTGGCGCACACCGAGACGGAACAGCAGGACGCACGGGGCGAATGGCTGCGGTTCGCCCCCGTACAACCGCTGTTCCGGGCCCGGGCCGCCCAGCGACTCGCCGTCCTCGCCTACCACGGGGTCACCGACCACCGCTCCTTCGGCGCCCAGCTGGACCGGCTGCGAAGGCTCGCCACCCCGGTCTCGCTGGAGGCCGTCCTCCGGGCCGTCAGCGAGCGGCGGCCGCTGCCGCCGCGCAGCGTCCTGGTCACCTTCGACGACGCCGACCGGAGCGTCCTCACCCACGCCCTGCCCGCCCTCGACGCGCGCGGCATCCCCGCCACCGCCTTCGTCATCTCCGAACTCATCGGCACCGAGCGCCCCTTCTGGTGGCACGAGGCCGACTTCCTCGCCCGCCACGGCGGCCGCGCCCGCTCACTCGACTGCGGCCACCCCTCCCAGCTACTCCCCCGGCTCAAGGCCATGCCCGACCCGGACCGGCGCCGCAGCCTGCACGAACTGCGGGTCAGCGCCGACCGCCGGCCGCCCCGCCAGGAACAGCTCACCCCCGCCGACCTCCTCGCCCTCCGGGACGGCGGGGTCGCCATCGGCAACCACACCCAGGGGCACCCCTGCCTCGGCCGCTGCGACGACGTCACCGTCCGCGCCGAGATCACCGGCGCCCACGAAGCCCTCACCCGCTGGCTCGGCGAACCCCCGATCGCGTTCGCCTACCCCGACGGCGGCCACGACGCGCGCGCCGAAACCGTCCTGCAGGAACTCGGCTACCGCCTCGGCTTCCTCTCCGACCACCGCCTCGGCCCCCGCCTCCCCACCCACCCCCTCCAGATCAGCCGCCTCCAGGTCGACTCCACCACCAGCATCCGCCGCTTCGACACCATCCTCTCCGGCCTCGAACCCGCCTACCGCCGCTGGCGCCGCCACGAGGTGGCCTGACCCGGTGGCGCCGCTGCGCAGGAAGTCGATCCGGCCGACTTCCTGCGCAGCGCCCTCTCCGGCCACTTCGTGGACCGGCGGGGTGCGGGGCGAGGCCGACCGGCGCCTGATGGGCCGGGCCGCGCGGCACCAGAAGTCGGGCAGGCCGACTTCCTCATGCCCACCGGCCGGGAGGGAGCAGGTCGAGCGGGCCGAGAAGTGGCCGGGCGACTTGGCTCCGCGCCGGGAGGACTGGGCGAGCCCGGCTGGTGGAGCCCTGCTCCGGCCCCGGAAGTCGCCCGCTCGCCTGGCCCGCTCCCGGGGCCGGCCCGGCGGCCCGGTGGCCGGGTCGGAGGGCAACCGACAGCTGGCGCGGGACGGGGGCCCCGGGGGCTGAGGGCGGCGGGCTTGCCGGGCCGGGGTGCCCCGGGTTGTGGGGTGAGGCCGGTTGAAGGGTGCGAGTGCGGCGGACCGAAGGGTTCCGGCGGGGGCGGGGTC
Source organism: Kitasatospora sp. NPDC127060 (assembly GCF_042724935.1). Classification (NCBI taxonomy): domain Bacteria; kingdom Bacillati; phylum Actinomycetota; class Actinomycetes; order Kitasatosporales; family Streptomycetaceae; genus Kitasatospora; species Kitasatospora sp. NPDC127060. The sequence continues at coordinate 35,860 of NZ_JBHXEG010000045.1, read as the reverse complement.
CCGGCCGCCGCGCGAGCGGCCCTGCGCCGGACCGAAGGGTCCCGGCGGGGTTCGGGGGTCAGGCGATGGCGGGGGTGAGGGAGAGTCCCTGGGGGTAGAGGGTCACGGCGCCGGGGAGGGTGGCGGGGGCGCCGGCGTGGAGGACGGTGAGGGTGCCGGTGCCGGTGCGGGTGGGGTCGGCGACGCGGCGGAGGGCCTGGGCGGCGACGGCGTCGGCGGAGCCGTGGAAGGTGAGGGCCGGGGAGGCGGTGGGGGCGACGGCGGCGCGGATCCGGTCCTCGACCAGCTCGTAGTGGGTGCAGCCGAGCACGATGGTGTCGGTGCCCTCGGGCGTACGGGCGGCGGCGTCGGCGATGGCGGCGGTGATGGCGTCGTCGTCGCCGTGCTCGACTGCGTCCGCGAGGCCGGGGCAGGCGACCTCGGTGATGTCGGCGGTGCCGCCGAAGTCGCGGATCAGCCCGCGCTGGTAGGCGCTGCCGGTGGTGGCCGGGGTGGCCCAGATGGCGACCCGGCCGCCGGCCGCGGCGGCGGGCTTGATCGCCGGGACGGTGCCGATGACGGGCAGGCCGGGCTCGAGTTCGGCGCGCAGGGTATCGAGCGCGTGGACCGAGGCCGTGTTGCAGGCGATCACCAGGGCGTCGGGTTCGAGGGCGGCGGCGGCGCGGCAGCAGCCGAGGGCCAGCTCGGTGACCTCGGCGGGGGTGAGCGGTCCCCACGGCATCGAGGCGGGGTTGGAGGAGAGCACCAGGTCGACGTCGGGGCGCAGCTTCCGAACGGCGGCGGCGGCGGCCAGCAGGCCGATTCCGGAGTCCATCAGGGCAATCTTCACGGGGCAAGACTCTAGTCGATCCACCGGTGGCGGCCCGATCTGCGGCAGACTGCCGGGGTGACCGTCCTGCTGTGGATCGCCGCGTTCTCCCTGCTGGTCTGGCTCTGGCTGACGTGCTGCCACGGCTCGTTCTGGCGCACCGACGTCCGTCTGCCGCCGCGCCGTCCGCCGGTGCGCTGGCCGCAGGCGGCGGTCGTGGTGCCGGCTCGGGACGAGGCGGCGGTGCTGCCGTCGTCCCTGCCGACACTGCTGGCGCAGAAGTACCCGGGGCGGGCGCGGGTGATCCTGGTGGACGACCACAGTTCGGACAGCACCGGTGCGGTGGCGGCGGAGCTGCGGACGATGGACGGGCTGGAGCTGACCGTGACCACCCCTCCGCCGCTGCCCGACGGCTGGACGGGCAAGCTGTGGGCGCTGCGGCACGGAGTGGAGCTGGCCGGCCCGGACGTCGAGTACCTGCTGCTGACGGACGCGGACATCGCGCACGGCCCGGACTCGCTGGCCGAGCTGGTGTCCGCCGCCGAGTCCGGCGGGCTGGACCTGGTGTCGCAGATGGCCCGGCTGCGGGTGGAGACCGGCTGGGAGCGGCTGGTGGTCCCGGCCTTCGTCTACTTCTTCGCCCAGCTGTACCCGTTCCGCCGGAGCAACCGCCCCGGGTCCCGGACCGCGGCCGCGGCGGGCGGGTGCTCACTGGTGCGGCGGGAGGCGCTGGAGCGGGCGGGCGGGGTGGCGGCGATCCGGGGGGCGGTGATCGACGACGTGTCGCTGGCCCGGGCGGTGAAGTCCTCGGGCGGGCGGACCTGGCTGGGCCTGGCCGGGGAGGTGGAGAGCGTCCGCCCGTACCCGCGGCTGGAGCAGCTGTGGCGGATGGTGTCGCGCAGCGCGTACGCCCAGTTGCGGCACTCGCCGCTGTTGCTGCTGGGGACGGTGCTGGGGCTGGCGCTGGTGTACCTGGTGCCGCCGGTGGCGACGGTGGCCGGGCTGGTGGCGGGGGTGGCGCCGGTGGCGGCGGTGGGCGGGGCGGCCTGGGCGCTGATGGCGGGGACGTACCTGCCGATGGTCCGGTACTACCGGCAGCCGGCCGCGGCCGTGCTGCTGCTGCCGTTCACGGCCTCGCTGTACCTGCTGATGACGGTGGACTCGGCGGTGCAGCACTGGCGGGGCCGGGGTGCGGCCTGGAAGGGCCGGACCTACTCCGGGGCTTGAGAGGCCCGGGGCGGGAAACCCTGGGCGCGGCGGGCTCGTCGGGCCCATACTGCTCGGATGGACCGTCAGCGGATCTCCCGGCTCGCCCATGCCCACCACCCGATCGCGGCGCCGCTGGCGGACGGGTCGGTGGCCCGACTGCTGGAGCGGGCGCTCGGCGGGCAGGAGTCCGGCCGGGTGCTGGACCTCGGCTGCGGCGAGGGCGCCTGGCTGGTGCGGGCGCTGGCCGCGCGGCCGGGCTGGCGGGCGGTGGGCGTGGACGCGGACGCGGCGGCGCTGACCCGGGCCCGGGAGTCGGCGGCGGCGCTCGGTGTGGTGCGCCGGATCGGCCTGCACCACCGGGACGTGCGGGAGTTCACCGACCGGGAGCGCTTCGACCTGGTGCTCTGCGTGGGCGCCACCCACGCCTTCGGCGGGCTGCTGCCCACCCTCGCCGCCGCCGGTGAACTCCTGGCGCCCGGTGGCCGGTTGCTGGTCGGCGAGGGGTTCTGGGAGCGCACGCCGTCCCCGGCCGCGCTGGACGGGCTGGGCGCGGCCCCGGAGGACTTCGCGGATCTCGCGACCACCACCGACCGGGTGCTCGCGGAGGGCTGGACGCCGGTGGACGGGCACGTCAGCACGGCGCGGGAGTGGGACGACTACGAGTTCGCCTGGACGGGTTCGCTGGCCGAGTGGGCGCTGGACCACCCGGAGCATCCGGACACGGCGGCCGCCCGCGAGGCTGCGGACCACCACCGCACCGGGTGGCTGCACGGCTACCGGGGGACGCTCGGTTTCGTCACCTATCTGCTGCGCCGCGACTGAACTCACCGATGGGCACGGCTATTTCTGCGTCCGGGTGAGGAAGTCGTCGATCAGCGGGGCGATTTCGGGCAGCTTCTCCTCCAGGGCGAAGTGCCCGGTGTCGAAGACGTGCAGTTCGGCCGCGGGCAGGTCGCGCAGGTAGGCGCGGGCGCCGGCCTCGGTGAAGAACGGGTCGTTGCGCCCCCAGAGCACCAGCGTGGGCGGCTGGTTGGCGCGCAACCAGGCCTGCCACTGCGGGTACAGCTCGACGTTGGAGAAGTAGTCGAGGGCGAGTTCGACCTGAATGTCCTTGCGGCCGGGCAGGTCGAGGAAGTGCTGGTCGAGGGTCCAGCCGTCGGGGGCGACCAGGCTCGGGTCGCCGGTGCCGCCCTCGTACTGGCTGCGGGTGACGTCCAGGGTGAGGATCGACCGGGCGGCCTCCTCGGCGCCGGGGACGCCGCGCCGCTGGGCGATGAACCCCCGCGCCTGGTCGGAGAGCCCCTCCTCGTAGGCATTGCCGTTCTGCACCACCAGGCCGGTGATCCACTCCGGCCGGCGGGTGGCCAGGCGCAGACCGACGGGTGCGCCGAAGTCGAAGGCGTAGAGCGCGAAGCGGTCCAGGCCGAGGGCGAGGCAGAAGCGCTCGATCACGTCGGCGAGGGTGTCGAAGCGGTACGGGAAGGCGTCGGGCGCGGGGCTGTCGCTGTAGCCGAAGCCGGGGTAGTCGGGGGCTATGAGACGGTGGCGGGTGCCGAGGGCGTCGAACAGCCGGGCGTACTGGTGCGAGGCGGAGGGGAAGCCGTGCAGCAGCAGGAGGACGGGGGCGTCGGCCGGACCGGTTTCGCGGTAGAAGACGCGCAGGCCGTCGAGGTCGACGTGGCGGTGGTGGATGTGGGGGATCGTCAGCTCGCTCATGCTAACCATTAAACACCATGTGAACGGTTAGGCAAGGTGTGCCGCGGACACGGCACGGACGAACTGAGCCACCGTCAACCACCGTCGGTTTTCGGCCACCCGGGCTTCAGTGCGTCTTCAGCTGCTCCTGCTGCACCAGGTAGTCGAGCACCTCGGGCATCGCCTCCACCCCGCCGGCCTTGGTCGGGGAGGTCCGGTACTCACCCTGGACCACCACCGTCGGCAGCTCGTTGATGCCGTAGCGGACGAACTGGGCGGCCGCGTCGTCCACCGACCGCCGCACCTCGGCGGAGCGGTAGGCCGTGCGGAACTGCTGGGCGTCAACGCCGTGGCGCACCGCCCAGTCGGTGGCGGCGGCCTCGGTGGCGAGGTCGGCGTGGTCGGTGTGGACCGAACGGAAGGCGCTGGTCTGCAGCCGCTCGACCAGGCCGAGGCGCTCGAGCGCGTAGTACAGGCGCGCGTGGGCGCGCTGCACGCCCTCGTCCGGGCCGCCCTGCCAGATCGCCGGGACCCGGCGCAGAGCGACATCACCGCGGTGCCGCTCGGCCCAGGCCTGCAGCGGCTGCTCCAGCGCCTGGGAGTGGCCGCAGTCGTACCAGAAGAACTCGACGGCCTCGGTACGGGCGCTCTCGCGCACCGGCTGCGGGCGCTCCAGCTTGACGAACTGGACGCCCTCGGAAGGGGGTTGGTGAGCCACCGCACCGGCCTGGACGGGGGATGCGGCGATCCCGGCGGCGACGGCGAGCAGGACGGTGGACCGCAGCAGCGACTTCGAGTTCACACCGGGCAGTGTGGTGGTGACGTCCCGTTACCGGCGAGTCGGTACGGGGCGGCGGGCCCGGATTCGCCCGAACGGCGTAGCCGGCCCGGCGTCCACGGGCACCCGTGCCGGTCATCGCGTGGCGGAGCTCAGCCGGCCGGGGTGCCGGTCCACACCTCGGCGACCAGCCGCTGCCAGTCGTCCACCACCGCGCCCAGCTCGAAGTGCTCCAGCGCGTGCGCCCGGGCGGCCGCGCCCAGCCCCGCGCGGTTGCAGGCCAGCACCTTCGCCAGCGCCTCGGCCAGGGCGAGTGGATCCCCCGGGGCGACCAGTGCTCCGGTGGCGCCGTCCCGGACCACCTCGCGCACCCAGCCCACGTCGGTGGCGACGGCGGGCACCCCGGCCAGCGCCGCCTCGATCAGCGCACCGGGCACCCCCTCGCTGTCGCTGGTGAGCAGCAGCGCGTCGGCCGCCCGGTAGAGCGGGGCCGGGTCGGGCAGCGGGCCGAGGAAGTGGGCGCGGGCGGCGGCCGGGTGGCGGGCCAGCGCCTCCAGCAGCGGGCCCTCCCCGGCGACGGCCAGCCGGACATCGGGCAGCCGGTCGAGCACGTCGAGGGCGAGGTCGAGCCGCTTCTCAGGGGCTATCGCACCGATCCAGGCGACCAGCAGGACGTCCGCGGGCAGGCCCAGGGCGTGCCGGGCGGCGCGCCGGTCGGCCCGGCCGTCGGCGGGCGGATAGCTCTCCGCCGCACGGGAGTTGGGGATCACCCGGACCTTGCCGTCGGGCAGTGCGAACTGCTCCTCCAGCACCTCGCGCGCCTCGTCGGTGAGCGTGGTGACGGCGGCGGCGCGGTGCATCAGGGTGCCGCCGCGGAGTCTGCGCAGCCGGTTGGCGGTCCAGTAGCGGGGGTGGCCGACCGAGACGTAGACGAAGGGGGTGGGGGTGCCGGCCAGCGCGAGGGCGCAGGCGGCCAGGGTGTCGGAGCCGTGGGCGAGCACCACGTCGGCGGCGCGAGCGGCGGAGCGCAGCGCCCGCAGGGTGCTCGGGCGCAGCCGACCGGGGCCGAGGACGGCGGCGCGCAGCCGAGCGGTGTCGGAGCACCCCTCGCCGCAGGTCCCCGGCACGGCCGTCCCCGCGGTGCAGACCCCGGGCGCGACCGCACCCGGCAGGGCGGCGGGCAGAGCGGGGTGCGGGGCGAGCGCGCACAGCGCGGAGGCCTGGCCCCGGCGGCGCAGTTCCCGGTGGAGGTCACGGGCGAAGTTCTGCGCACCGCCCCGGCGTTCGTCGCTGATCAGGTGCAGGACACGCGGGCGGGCTCCGGCCGAATCGGCCGCCGTAGGGTCGGGCATGGACCGACCTTGGCACAGCGCTCCGCCCGGTACAGCCCCTTCGCGCAACCTGGTGGTGGCCCGTGCGCCCGCGCCCGTACACCCGATGCGCGCTGAGGGGCCGCCGTCGTGCGCCGGTTGCGACCGCCGTGCGCCCCGGCTCGCCCCCGCCGCTCCGTCGGGCCGCCCCTCCGCTCCGCGAGGCCGCCCCCGCTCCGTCGGACCGCCCCTTCGCTCCCCCGCACGCCGCGTCGGTCACCGGCTCACGTCGTCGGATCAACCCTGGGCCGCGGAAGGCCGATCGGCCGGTACGCGGACGGCCCGCGCGCCACCCGGGCGGGCCCGGGTCGGGCCGTCGGCCGGTTACGCGGATCGGGTGAACGCGGTTGGACCTCGACCCCGGCCGGTCGGCAGGATGTCCGGCCGGGGCGCCCGGTGTTCTGCCCCATCTCCCCCTTCCCCGTTCGGATTTGGAGTCACCCGGTGTTCAAGGGATTCCGCAGCTTCCTGCTGCGCGGCAACGTGGTGGACCTCGCGGTCGGCATCGTGATCGGCGCGGCCTTCACCGCCGTCGTCACCGGGTTCGTCAGCGCCTTCCTCACCCCGCTGATCGGGGTCGCCACCGGCGCGGTCGGCGACTTCACCCAGAAGACCTTCGAGGTGGGCGGCACCAAGTTCCCGTACGGCCTCTTCGTCAACGCGCTGATCGGATTCGTGCTGGTCAGCGCACTGATCTACTTCGCCGTGGTGGTGCCGGTCGGCAAGCTGCAGGAACGCTTCGAGAGGGCCAAGCCGGCGCCCGCCGCCAAGGTGGACTGCCCGGAGTGCCTGAGCTCGATCCCGGCCGCCGCGACCCGCTGCTCCTTCTGCACCACCGAGGTGACGGCCCGGCCCGGCCTGCCCGCGCAGTCCCAGGCGCTGCAGTCGCACTGACGCCCCGGAGGCGGCGTCCGGAGCGCCTGTGTTCCGGACCCGGAGCAGGCCCGGAGCAGGCCCGGAGAAGGCCAGGGAGCAGGCCCGGAACAGGCGCGGACCGCGCCCGGTTCGCCCCGTGTGGGCCCTGACGGGAAATTTATTCCCCAAACATTCACGAGCCTCCGTCGCACCGTCGGCAGGGGCTCGAATGCGCCCGCGCACGCCCGGTCCGCAAAAGTTTCTCCATGGGGCCCCCGGGCCTCCACCGGCCGGTCATCGCAAGGCCTACCGGAGGCCGTGTCCGGGTGTCGTTCGATCACTGACGGGGCGCCAGGGTTGTCCGGAACTGAACGCCGGTATGTCCGTTCTTCCTACTTTCGAAACCTTTGTGCGAGCGAAGACTGTGTAAACACTCGAACTGCTCGCCCTCCCGCTCTCCTCAGCAGGCGCATTGTGGGCTTACCGTATGCCCCATGACCTCGCCCCGCTCCTACGACGGAGTCGGCTACCCCTCTCCGTCCTTCTCCTCCGGCACGCCGATCTACGACAGCCTCGTGGCTGAGCGCGGCGTCCCCCAGATCGCACCCATCAACGTGCCGGCCGCCCTGCCGCCGGCACTGTCCTCCGGTTACGGATCCGGCCTCGGCCAGTCCTACGAGAACCGGTACGGCAACGGGTACGAAAGTGCCGGCAGCAACCTCCCCGCGCTGCCGCCCGCCCGCCTCGCCCTGGGCCCCGGCCCGAGCAGCGGCCCCTCGGCCGGACCCGCCACGGCGTACATCCCGGCGCAGCCCGCGCCGGCGTACGCCGCCGCCCCCCAGCCGCCCGTCCCCGGTTACGGCGCCCCCCAGCCGTACCAGCGACAGCAGCCCGCCGCCCCGGCCTTCGCCCAGACCGCCAGCGGTGGCTACCAGCCCACCGGCGGCCAGAGCTTCGGCGGCCAGAACACCTTCATCGGCCAGGGCGGCCAGCAGACCTTCGGCGCCCAGCCGACCGGCGGACCGGCCGGTTTCGGCCAGGGCCAGCCCGGTGGGCTCCCGCAGGGCGGTCCGCAGAGCTTCGGCGGACAGCAGTCCTTCGGCGGCCCGAACCCGGCCGGCCCCGGTTTCCAGGGCCAGGGCGGCGACCAGGGCTTCGGCGGCGGCCAGCTGCGCCCGGCCATGGCGCCGGTCCGCCCGATGCAGCCGCAGCGCCCGGGCCCGTACGGCGAGCCCGGTGGCTTCCAGCAGGGCGGCTACCAGCAGCAGGGCCAGGGCTACTGAGCCACTGACACCAGGGGCCGCCCCCACCGGCCCGAACCCGCACCACCTGAGCACCACCCGGCGGCCCCCGAACGCCGGGCGAACGGAGAAACGGGTCATCCACGGACCGCCCGGAACGCCCCCCACGGCGTACCGGGCGGTCCGTGCGCGTACAGGGGTGTACGGCAACGTGCGAGGGGGCGAACCGGGGCCGAACGACGACGTGCGGGCGAGGCCTGCGAGTCAGGCGCGCGGGGGCGCAGCAGGGGGCGCGCGTCCGGCCGGAGCGCTGCTGGCAGGATGGGGGAATGCACCTCACCGGACTCCACGTCTACCCCGTCAAGTCCATGTACCGCCTGAGCCCGGACACCGCCGCGCTCCACCCCTGGGGTCTGGCCGGAGACCGCCGCTGGATGCTCGCCGGCCCCACCGGACGCTTCGTCAGCCAGCGCGAGAACGCGGCCCTCGGACAGATCCGGCCCAGCCTGCTGCCCGACGGCGGGCTGGCGCTGACCGCCCCCGACGGCTCCCGGATCGAGGTCACCGCCCCCACCGCCGCCGGCGGCGGCCCGGTCACCGAGGTCGAGGTCTGGGGCACCCGCTTCAGCGCCGTCGAGGCCGCCGAGGAAGCCCACCGGTGGACCGCCGAACACCTGGGCGACTACCGGCTGGTGCACCTGGACGACCCGCGCGCCCGGCCCGTCGATCCCGAGTACGGGCGGCCCGGCGACACCGTCTCGATGGCCGACGGCTTCCCGCTGCTGCTCACCACCACGGCCTCGCTGGACCGGCTCAACGAGCTGATCGCCGCCGAGAACCCGGACGGCCACGAGACCCTGCCGATGGAGCGCTTCCGCCCCAACGTGGTGGTCGGCGGCTCCGAGCCCTGGGCCGAGGACGGCTGGCGCCGGATCCGGATCGGCGCGATCACCTTCCAGGTGGTCAAGCCCTGCGGCCGCTGCGTGATCACCACCACCGACCAGGAGAGCGGCGAGCGGCGCGGCCCCGAACCGCTGCGCACCCTGGCCCGGCACCACAAGCTGCTGCGCAAGGCCGCGTTCGGACAGAACCTGATCCCCGAGCGGCCGGCCGGCATCGAGGGCGACGTGCTGGGCACGCTGCGGCTCGGCGACGACGTCGAGGTCCTGGAGGACGGGGCGCACTGGCCCGCCGACGGGCGCTGAGCCGGCGCCGCACCCTGGGGCCCGCCTCCTGGCTCCCGGCCGGAGTCCCGCACGCGGCCCGCCCGTACGGAACTCCGGCTGTGCGCGCTCGTTGAAACAAGTGGTCGGAACCTGTGACCACGGTGGGCGCCCCCGGTGCCCGCGCGGCGACGGGCGGCCGGGCCACCCGCCCCGACCGGTCGGAACGGGCGGACGGACCACCCGTCCGGGCGCGCTACGGTGGGCGGACGGCCCGCGCACCCCCGCGCCCACGGCCCGTTGATCGCCGGCACGACGAAGGTGGGGACGACAGACCGTCATGGCTGAGCACAGGGTCCGGGTCACCCAGGACAGCGCATCCCGCTGGCGTCGCCGCGCGGGCGACTACGACACGCTCGCCGAAGCCCTGGCGGCCGCCGAGCCGGGCGACACCGTCACCGTCCGGCCGGGCACCTTCCGGGAGAACCTGCTGCTGGACAAGCCGGTGACGATCGTCCCGGCCCAGGGCCCGGGCACCGTCCGGATCGAACCGGCCTCCGGGGTGGCGATCACCGTCACCGCCGCCGCGACCGTGCGCGACCTGGTGGTCGAGGGCGGCGACAGCTCCTCCCCGGCCGTCCTGGTCACCGGAGTTCAGGCGACGCCGTCGTTCAGCGGCTGCCGGATCGAGACCCGCTCCGCCACCGGGATCGAGATCGGCGGCGGCGCCCGGCCGACCCTGCGCGGCTGTGTCGTCGCCAACCCCGGCGGACTCGGGCTGCGGCTGCGCGGCGAGGGAACCGCCGCCGCCTTCGAGGACTGCGAGGTCGCCGCGGCCGGCCAGGCCGGGATCGCCGTCCTCGGCGGGGCGACCGCCGCCCTGGACCGCTGCCGGGTCCACCACGCCTCCGGCGCCGGGGTGTTGCTCTCCGACCCGGGCAGCGCGGCCGAGCTCACCGGCTGCGAGATCTACGAGATCCGCGGCAGCGGCGTCCAGGCCGAGGCGCAGGCCGGCGGGCGGCTGGTCGACTGCGACATCCACCGGGTCACCGGCAACGGCTTGACCCTGGACGGCGAGGCCGAACTGGTGCTCACCGGCTGCCGGGTGCACGATCTGCCGGAGAACGGCGCCGACCTGCGCGGACGCGCCCGGCTCAGCCTCACCAACACCACCGTGCGGGACTTCGGGCGCGGGGCGCTGTCGATCTGGGACCAGGGCACCGAGGCCGTTGCCGAGTCCTGCCAGATCCACGGCTCCAGCGGCGAGTACCCGGCGCTGTGGGTCAGCGACGGCGCCCGGCTCACCCTCACCGACTGCTCGCTGCACGACCTGCCGGACGCGCTGTTCGTCCTCGACCGGGACTCCGCCGCCGTCGCCCAGGGCTGCTCGTTCAGCCGGATCCGCAGCTCGGCGGTCTCGGTCAGCGGCGGAGCCACCGTCTCACTGGCGTCCTGCCGGGTGCAGGAGGCCGGGACCGGGCTCTGGTTCCGCGACCACGGCAGCGGCGGACTCCTCACCGACTGCGAGATCTCCGACGTCGCCACCGGGGTGATCGTCACCAAGGGCGCCGACCCGGTGCTGCGCGAGTGCACGGTACGGGCCAGCGCGGACGCCGGGGTCTACGTCTCGGCACAGGGCCGGGGCACCTTCGAGGACTGCCGGGTCTCACACGGCAAGGGCTTCGGGTTCCACATCATCGACGGCTGCCGCACCCAGCTCACCCGGTGCCGGGCGGAACAGAACGAGCGGGCCGGATTCGAGTTCTCCGAACCGGGACCGATCGCCGAAGGATGCACCTCCGACGACGTGGCCCGGACCGCCTCGGCCGGCCCGACGATCTCCGGACTGCCGGAGTTGCCGACCCCCAGATCGGCCCAACCCGTCTCCGCCGCACCCGTGTTGACCGCCGCACCGATGGCCTCGGCAGTGTCCCCGACCTCGGCCGCCTCGGCCGCGACCGCCGCGATCGGGCCGATCCCGGACTGTCGGCCGGCCGACGAGGCGCTCGCCGAGCTGGACTCACTGGTCGGACTGGCCACGGTGAAGCAGGAGGTGCGCACCCTGATCGACCTGATCTCGGTCGGCCGACGCCGCCGCCAGGCCGGGCTCAAGGCACCCTCGCTGCGCCGGCACCTGGTCTTCACCGGCGCACCCGGCACCGGCAAGACCACCGTCGCCCGACTGTACGGCGAGATCCTCGCCTCGCTCGGCGTCCTGCAGCGCGGGCACCTCGTGGAGGTGGCCCGGGTCGACCTGGTCGGCGAACACATCGGCTCCACCGCGATCCGTACCGCCGCCGCCTTCGACCGGGCGCGCGGCGGGGTGCTGTTCATCGACGAGGCGTACGCGCTCGCACCCGAGGACGGGGCCCGGGACTTCGGGCGCGAGGCGATCGACACCCTGGTCAAGCTGATGGAGGACCACCGGGACGAGGTGGTCGTCATCGTGGCGGGCTACACCGCCGAGATGGAGCGCTTCCTCTCCGCCAACCCCGGTGTCTCGTCACGTTTCTCACGCACCATCACCTTTCCCGACTACACGGCGGAGGAGCTGCTGGAGATCGCCCGGGCGCAGTGCGCGGAGCACGAGTACGCGCTCGCCGAGACGACCGCGGACGCGCTGCTGGACCACTTCGGCGGGCTGGAGCGCGGGCCCAACTTCGGCAACGGGCGCACCGCGCGGCAGGTGTTCGAGACCATGGTCGAGCGCCACGCGGTGCGGGTCGCGGCACTGGCCGACCCCTCCACGGAGGAGCTGCAGCTGCTGGTCCCGGCGGACCTGCCGACCGCCCCGCTGCCATAGGGCGGCGCCGGAGACCGCCGGACGGCGGGGGAGCCGGGCGGGAGGGGGGAACTGCCGGACAGTGGCGGGGCGTTGAGCCGGGCATGGGCATGCTTTTGACGGGTGCGGCGGGTGGACTGCTGTTACCGGCCGGGCTGGTGGTGGTGTTCTTCCTCGGCGCGGTGGTACGGCGGCTCCGCATCCGAACCGCCGCGCCGGGTGAGCGCGATGCGGGGACGACCGCGACAGAGGAGTTGCACGCGCTGCTCTATCCGAGCAAGCGGGTGCAGTTGGAGCAGCGGCGGATCGAGCTGGTGCTGCGGGACGACGAGCACGACGGGGCGCCGAAGCGCACGGGGATCGACCTCGCGGGCGGGCGGGCGGTGATCCGGCGGCGGAGTGGCGGGTGACGGCAACGGGTGACAGTAGACAGAGTCTGAAATCTGTTATCTGTCAGCTGTTATCTGTCAGCTGTTAGTTGTCATCTGTCAGTTGTCGCCCGCCCGCCGTCGCGCGTCAGCCGTGGACCCTCAGCCCGTCCAGGCGCCGCCCGCGAGGAAGGACTCCAGCGCGGCCTGGTACGGCGCGATGTCGATCCGCTCGCCGGCCAGCCAGTCGTCCGAGTAGTACTTGTCCAGGTAGCGGTCTCCCGGGTCGCAGATCAGGCCGACCACGCTGCCCGTCCGGCCGGCCGCCCGCATCTCGGCGACGATCCGCAGCGCGCTCCACAGGCCCGTCCCGGTGGAGGCCCCCGCCTTCTTCCCGAGCACCTGCTCCAGCACCCGGACGGCGGCGATCGAGGCGGCGTCCGGCACCTTCATCATCCGGTCGACCGCCCCCGGCACGAAGCTCGGCTCCATCCGGGGCCGCCCGATGCCTTCGATCCGGGAGCCGCTGCCGCAGACGGCGTCCGGATCGTGCTTGACCCAGCCGTCGAAGAAGCAGGAGTTCTCCGGGTCCGCGACACAGATCCGGGTGTCGTACTGCATGTAGTGCACGTAGCGGGCGATGGTGGCCGAGGTGCCACCCGTCCCGGCGGTGGCGACGATCCAGGCCGGTTCGGGGTGCGGCTCCAGGCGCAGCTGGGCGAAGACCGACTCGGCGATGTTGTTGTTGCCGCGCCAGTCGGTGGCCCGCTCGGCATAGGTGAACTGGTCCATGTAGTGCCCGCCGGTCTCTTCGGCGAGCCGCGCGGAGGCCGCGTACACCTCGTCCGAGCGCTCGACCAGGTGACACTCGCCGCCGTGGAACTCGATCAGGTCGATCTTGGCCTGGCTGGTGCTCTTGGCCATGACGGCGATGAACGGGACGCCGATCAGCTGGGCGAAGTACGCCTCGGAGACGGCGGTCGAGCCGCTGGAGGCCTCGATCACCGGCTTGCCGGGGCGGATCCAGCCGTTGCAGAGCCCGTAGAGGAAGAGCGAGCGGGCGAGGCGGTGCTTGAGCGAGCCGGTCGGGTGGGTGGACTCGTCCTTGAGGTAGAGGTCGATCCCCCACTCGGCCGGCAGCGGGAAGCGCAGCAGGTGGGTGTCGGCGGAGCGGTTGGCGTCGGCCTGGACCTTGCGCACCGCTTCCTTCAGCCAGGTGCGGTACTGCGCGTCGGAGCGGTCGACGTCGACGGTCGGCTCCATGCCGAGGCTCAGGCCGGACTGGGTGCTCATGGTCACTACTCCCTCGTTGCGGCCCCCCGCTGCTCACTACGAGTGTACGAGGGTCACGATAAGTGACCGTTTTCAGTGGCCCAGCTTCCGCTTATCGGGCCTTCCCCGTCCGGCGAAGCCGCCTGCCCCGATTCCGACCGCCCCCACCGCGCCCACCGCCTCAACCGCCTCGACGCCGATCGCCTCGACGCCGATCGCACCGACGCCGACCGCACCCGCTACGCCGGGACGGACTGCGGATCCGCCAGGTACGGGCCCCAGCCGAGTTCGGCCGCGCCGGCGAGCGCGCCGTGCGCCAGTTCCGCACCGACGATCGGCACCCGTCCGCTGCGGCCCCACAGGCTCCGGTCGGCCACCACGGCGCGCAGCCGGTCGGGGGCGGCCTCCAGGAGGTCGAGGTGGAGGCCGCTGAGCACCACCCGGTCCGGGTTGAGGATGTTGACGACCCCGGCCAGCCCGAGACCGAGCCGGTCGATCACGTGCTCCACCGCCGCCCGCGCCCGCTCGTCCGTCGCGGCCGCCCAGCACAGCTCGCGTGCCTGGTCGAGCAACGGGCGCCCCGGCTCCGGGGTGAGGCCCGCGGCGGCGAACAGCGCGTCGGGGTCGGTCTCGGAGTTCAGGCAGCCCCGGTTGCCGCACACGCAGGGACGGCCCTGCGGGTCGACGGCCAGGTGGCCGACCTCCAGGGCGAGCCCGGCGCTGCCGGTGTGCAGGTGGCCGTCGATCACCAGCGCGCCGCCGACGCCACGGTGGCCGGAGGTGACGAAGAGCAGGTGTCGGGCGCCGCGACCGGCACCGTGCCGGTACTCGGCGAGCGCGGCGAGGTTGGCGTCGTTGGCGATGGCGGTGGGCAGCGGGCGCACCGCGTTCGGGCCGTGGTCGGCCCGGCCGACCTCGACGTCGTACAGATCGGCGACCGGGGTGCCGCTGGGCCAGGCGAAGTGCAGCGCGGCGAGCGCCGTGCCGTCCGGCTCGGTGACCGGATTGGGCAGTGCGAGTGCCGCGCTCAGGCAGCGGCGGTCGGTCGCGCGGGCCAGTTCGGCGCCGGCCTGGGCGACGGCGCGCAGCATCCGGACCGGGTCGGTGGCGGCGGGCAGCGGCAGGTGGACGGGCGGGTCGAGCAGGCCGCCGAGGCAGGCCAGGGTGACGCTCAGCCCGTCGGCGTGGATCTGGCCGGCGACCACGACCGGGCCCTGCGGGTTGATCGCCAGCCGGTGCGAGGGGCGGCCGCGGCCGCCGCCGGCCGGGCGCGAGTCGACGGTGATCAGGCCGAGCGCCTCCAGTTCGGCCGTGACCGCGCCGGCGGTGGCGCGGGTGACGTCCAGCGCGCGGGTGAGCGCGGAACGGGTGGGTGTCTGACCGGTGTGGATGAGCGACAGCGCCGGGCCGAGCAGCGTCCGCCCCCGGTCGGGGGCCGCGCGGCGGTGGGCGTCGCGCTGCGCGTCGGGGTCGGTCCCGGAGCGGGGCCGCGGGCTTGATGGTGAGAGCTGCACGACCCTATTGTGACTTTGTGTCGCTTCGAAACAAAATCCGTTCCCGCCGCCCCGCCGCCCACTCCCCCACACAGTCTCGCAGCACACCCCCGGTGGCCGACAGCCCCTGGGGGGCCGCACGGCTCGCGCTCACCGCCTTCTTCGCCGTCGACGGCTTCCTCTTCGCCGCCTGGGTCGTCCGCATCCCGGACGTCCGCAGCCAGGTCAGCGCCTCGCACAGCGCCCTCGGACTCGCCCTGCTCTGCCTGTCCGTCGGTGCCGTCGTCACCATGCCCCTGGTCGGCCGGCTCTGCCTCCGCTACGGCTCGCGGCCGGTCACCGTCGGCTCGCTCGCCCTGCTCAGCCTCGCCGTACCGCTGCCCGCGCACGCCCACTCGGTGCTCTCGCTCGGCGCGGTGCTGCTGCTGTTCGGCGCCGGGTACGGCGGGGCCAACGTCGCCATGAACAGCGCCGCCGTCGACCTGGTCGCCCAGCTTCGACGACCCGTCATGCCCAGCTTCCACGCCGGGTACAGCCTGGGCGGACTGCTCGGCGCGGGCTTCGGCGGGCTGCTCGCCGACCGGCTGACCACCGCGTGGGCGCTCGCCCTCGGCGGCCTGCTCGGACTGGCCGTCACCGTCGGCGCGGGCGTCGTCCTGCTGCGCAGCCCGGCGGCGCCGATGGTCGCGCCGACGCCGGTGCCGGTGCCGGACGCGGACGCGGGTGCGGGTGCGGGTGCCGCCCGGAAGGTCGCTCCGGAGGCCGCCCCGGACACCGCCTCGAAGGGCACCCCGGCGAGCACCCGGGGCTCCACGGCGAGCGCCGGCGGGCACTCCGCGGGCCGCCCGACGGGGAGCCACCTCCGGCTGCTGGTGCTGCTGCTCGGACTCACCGCGCTGTGCACGGCGTACGGCGAGGGCGCGATCGCCGACTGGACCACCCTCCACCTCACCGACGACGTCCACGCGAGCGCGGGAACGGCCGCCGCCGGGTACGCGGCGTACGCCTTCGCCATGACCAGCGGGAGGGTGAGCGGCACCTGGCTCTCCATCCGGCTCGGCCAGAACCGGCTGATGCTGCTCGGCGGACTGGCCGCGGCGGTCGGCATGCTGGTCGCCGCCCTGGCGCCGTCGGTGCCGCTGGTCATCGGCGGGTTCGTCCTGGCCGGCCTCGGACTGGCCAACCTGTTCCCACTGGCGATCGCGCGCGCCGGTGCGGCGGGCGGGCCGCAAGGCGTCGCGCTCGCCTCGACGCTCGGGTACGGCGGAATGCTGATCGGACCGGTGGTGATCGGCTTCCTCGCCGACGCCGCCGGACTGCCGCTGGCCCTGACCACGGTCGCGGTGGCCGCCACGACGGCGGCCCTGCTGCCGCTGGCGGTCGGGCGGCGCTGACGGCGGGCGGGGCCAGGTGGCGGTCGGGTGGCAGGGGGCGGATGGCAGGTGGCGGGTAGCCGTTGACAACTGACAGCAAACGGATAACAGATTTCAACATCTGTTACCCGTTCGCTGTTACCTGTTCGCTGTCACCTGTTCGCCGTTCCCCGCCCCCATCACTGACGGACCCACCCCACAACTGGCAGGATGCGACCCCATGACCACCACCGGAGGCATCCAGGTACTGCGGGCGAGCGAGCGCCCGGCCACCCCGTGGCTCAACGGGGGCGGGGTGACCAGGGAGGTCGCCGGGTTCCCCGCCGGGGCCGGACTGGGCGAGTTCGACTGGCGGGTGAGCCTCGCCGACGTCGCCTCGGCCGGGCCCTTCTCCCCGTTCCCCGGGATCGACCGGGTGATCACCCTGGTCGAGGGTGCGGGCATGGCCCTCACCGTGGACGGCGTCCGACAGCTGGTGGACGCCCCGTTCCGCCCCTTCGCCTTCCCCGGCGACGCCACGACCGACTGCCGACTGCTCGGCGGCCCGGTGGTGGACTTCAACGTGATGACCCGCCGCGGCCGGGCCGAGGCCACCGTGGACCTGCCGACCGGGCCCGGCACCGTCCACGTCCCGCCGTCGTCGACCGTCCTGCTGGTGTGCCTGGCAGGTTCGGCCACCGTCGGGGACGCCGAACTGGCCCGCTACGACGCCGCGTTGCTCGTCACACCCGGCACCCACGAACTGCGGCCCGACGGGGTCACCGCCGTGATCACCTTCCGCAGCACCACTCGCTGACACGGCACCACCCGCTGACACACACGGCAGCACCCGCCGAGCGGCGCTGTTGCCCGTACCCCCGGAAGGAACCTGGGTACGGGCAACAGAACCGGCGAGCCGTCAGCCGCAGAACACCGGCGTGGCGTGCGCCGGGTCCAGGGCGTTGGTCACCAGGTGCAGCGCCGTCGGCGAGAACGCGATCGCGACGTGCTCGGCGAGTGTGACCGGGCAGTGGTCCTGCAGCACCTCGTTGTCCACGTCCGGCCCGTTCAGGAACTGGGTCCGCCACGGGGTGACGACCTCGTCGTACACGGTCGAGACCACCGTGTAGTGCACCCCCGGCACGGTGTCCGGCCGGGAGGCCATGGTGGTGTTGAAGTCGGAGCCCACCGCCTGGTCACGGCAGGCCTGGCAGACGGTGTAGATCAGGTCGGCCACGCCCGGGAAGTACGGTGCCAGCTTGGTGATCCCGTCGAGGGTCGTGCCGTGGTTGGACGGCGCCAGGCCGACCAGCTTGTCGACCTTCGAGGCCCCGCCGAGGAACTTCAGGTAGTAGTTCGGCAGCATGCCGCCCTGCGAGTGCCCGACGATGTCGACCTTCGCCGCACCGGTCGCGCTGCGCACCAGGTCGACGAAGTGGGCGAGTTGGGCCGCCGAGGCGGGCACCGCTCCGAGGCCGCCGATCGGCAGCACCAGGCCGCTGCCGGTGGAGGTGATGCCGGGGATGGTGCCGTAGTCGAGGGCGAAGACGCAGTACCCGAGGCCCTTGAGCAGCGGAGAGAGCGCCAGCCAGTTCTCGTAGCGGTTGGCGAAGGTGCCGTGCACCAGCACCACCGGGTCGGGGTGGGCGGCGGACGGTCGGCAGCTCCAGTCGTTGGCACCGGGCGGCGAGGCCACCGAGTCGCCGTCGGGCGGCAGTTCGGCGGCGGTGACGGCCTGAGCGGTGACGGCCCGGGCCGCGGCGGGCGCCGCCGACGCCGGAGCCGCGGCCGCGCCGACCAGCAGCGCACCGGCCAGTACGGCCGCACCGAGGGATCCACCGAGGGATCCACCGAGCCGACGGCGCACCGGAGTTGCGGAGAAGCGGAGAAGTGGGGTTCTCAACTGTTGCCTCCACAGCAGAAGTTTGTTACCAACAGGTAACCCGAGTGGCTCAATGATGCGGTCGCCCCTCCGGCCCGGCCCTTGGGCGTTCCCCAGACCTGGACGGTGTTCTCTGTGACCGGTCACAACGCACCCCACTGCACCCCCGCCGGCCGCCCTGCCGAACCTCCCACCGGCCGCCCCGGCGGAACCCCCGCTGCGGCCGACGCCCCCTCCCCCTGGCACATCCCGGTGATCGGCGGCCTCCCCGCCGACCAGCGACTCCTCGGCGGCGCCCCCGACCTGGCCGCAGCCGTGATGGCCGCCCTGCTGGCCCGGGTGCCGGTCTACCGCCGCCTCCCGCGCGAACAGCTCACCGGCGAACTCACCCGCGACACCGAGCGCCGCATCCGCGCCCTCGCCCACGCCGTCCGCACCGGACTCCCCGCCCCCGCCGAGGAGTTCACCGCCGTACGGGAGGCCGCCGCGCGCCGCGCCGAGGAGGGCCTACCGCTGGACGCCGTCCTGCTCGCCCACCACCTCGGGCTGGAGGTCTGCTGGGAGTTCCTCACCCGGGACGCCCACGCCGACGACGCCGCCGACCTACTACTGCTCAACCGTCTGCTGCTCGACCAGCTCCGCCGGGCCGCCACCGCCGCCGGCGCCGGCTACCTGGACGGGCAGCGCTCGGCCGGCGACCGCAGCTCCACCGCCCGGCAGTCCCTGCTCGCCGCGCTGCTCGCCGGCACCCCCGCCGAGGAGGCGGCCGCCCGGGCCGGCACCGAGCTGCCGGCCGGCTACGCCGTGCTCTGCCTGTCCCTCGCCGACCACCCTGACGAGCACTCACCCGGCATCGACCCGGGCATAGCGGCCCGCCGCAAGCTCCGCCGCTTCGGCGCCGAACTCGACCACCGCACCCGGCAGTCGGCGCTCACCGCGCTCACTCCCTCGGGTGGCCTGGTGCTCGTCCCGCTGCAGACACCACCGGAGCGCACCACCGAGCCGTCCGACGGAACCGCCGAGGAGTCGCTCTGGCCCCAGCTCGCCGCCACCCTCGCCGCCGGGGCCCGGGCCGCCGGGGCCCCGGTGCTGGCCGGGGCCGCCGCCGCGGTGCCCGCCGAGGTGCCCGGCGCCGCCGCGCTGGCGTACGAAGTCCTGGACCTGGCACGGGCGTTCGGCCGCCCGCCGGGGCTGCACCGGTTGGACGACGTCCTGCTGGAGTACCAGCTGACCCGACCCAGCCAGGCCCGTTCCCGGCTCGCCTCCCTGCTCGAACCGCTCGCCGACGGCGGCGAGTTGCTCATGACCCTGCGCACCCACCTTGCCGGGGGCCTGAACCGCCGCCACACCGCGAGCGCCCTGCACCTGCATCCGAACACCGTCGACTACCGGCTGCGCCGGATCGCCGTCCTCACCGGCCTGGACCCGGCGCGCCCCGCCGACGTCCTGCGGATCACCGCCGCGATCGCCGCCCGGACGGCCGAGCGGAGAACCCCCACGCCCTAACAGGCGCCCTACCAGGCCCGGCAGGCCCGGCAGGCCCCGGCAGGCCGGTTGGCAACGGACCGCGCCCGCACCACCGGAGACGGTGGCGCGGGCGCGGGCGCGAGCGCGGGCGCAGTCACGGGCGCGACGGTGGCGAGCCCGCCGACGAGACGATTGCGCCTAGGAAGCTCCCCGTTCGAGGTTCGTTCAACATCACGACGACAGTCCAATGAACGGCGCACTAGCGGACGAACCGTCAGGAAACAGGAGGGATCAGCCATGGGACTGACAAACGATCAGGCCGTTACGGCCGTCAGTCCCGCTCGCCGGGCAAGCGCAGGTCCCACCCCACCAGGGCGCGCAGCTGCTCCGCCGTCACCCCGTCCGGCACCGGTCGGGGCGGCTCGTGGCGCAGCGGCGGCTGCCAGCCCTCCGCCTCGCTCCAACGGCGGACCACCTTGGCCGGGGCTCCGGCGACCACGCTGTGGTCGGGCACCTCGCCGCGCACCACCGCACCCGCCGCGACCACCACGTTGCGGCCGATCCGCGCCCCCGGCATGATCACCGCGCCGGTGCCGATCCAGCTGCCCGCGCCGATCTCCACCGGCTCGTTGCGCGGCCACTGCTTGCCGATCGGCAGCTCGGTGTCCCGGTACTCGTGCGCCTGGTCGCTCACGTACACGCCGGGGCCGGTCCACACGTCGTCGCCGATGACGATCGACTGGTGGCCGACGATGTGGCTGTCCCGGCCGATCACGCAGCCGCCGCCGATCCGCACGATCGGCTCCGGCCCGAGGTCGAGCCCCGGCAGGAAGCCCGCGCTGATGGTGACCCGCTCGCCGATGATCGAGAACGGCCCGATGGTGATCCACTGCTCGTTGAACACCGCCCCGAGCGGAAAGGCCAGGGTCGTACCGTCACCCAGCTCGCCGAACCGGTACGGGCCCGGGGTCCGGTTGGTGACCGCGCCGGTCCGCTGCACCCAGCGCCAGCCCCGGTGGACGAGGCGCCCGGCGGCCCGGCGGCCACCGGCCCGGACGGTGGAGAGGAGGGAACGGGTTATCGGCATGCGCTCACGTTACCGGCCCGTAGCGTCCGTCCGTCCGGTGGGAGGCCGACATCACACCGGGCCCAGCGGCCTCGTTCGCCCCGGCCCACCAGCACTTCTGGCGTAGCGCGTCGGCCCACCGGCACGCGCGGCTCCGCCCCCGCGCCCGGCCCCCGGGGCCGTCCGAATTCCGCCACCGCTGTCGGTCCCCGGTGGGAGACTCCGTGCCATGGAGATCTCCGAGCACATCGAGGCACTGCGCCACGAGGGTGCCCTGCTCGCCGACGCAGCCACCCGCGCCGACCTCACCGCCCCCGTCCCCACCTGCCCGGACTGGCGGATGGGTGACCTGGTGCGGCACATCGGCCAGGTCCACCGCTGGGCCGCCGCCTTCCCGGCGAAGGGCCTCCGGGCACCTCTGGACGAGCCCGGCCAACAGGCCGTCATCGGCCCGGCCCCCTCGGACGCCGAGCTGCTCGACTGGTACCGCGAGGGCCACGCCGCCCTGCTGACCGTGCTCTCCGCGGCCCCCGCCGACCTCGAGTGCTGGACCTTCCTGCCCGCGCCCACCCCACTGGCCTTCTGGGCCCGGCGCCAGGCGCACGAGACCGCCGTCCACCGCTTCGACGCCGACGCGGCGGCCGGCGCCCCGGGCCCGGCCGTGGCGCCCGAACTCGCCCTGGACGGCATCGACGAGCTACTGCGCGGCTTCATGCGCCGTGGCCGGGCGAAGGTGCACACCGAGAGCCTGCGCACCGTCTCGATCCGAACCACCGACGGCCCGGGCACGTGGCACCTGACGCTCTCCCGCGAGCCGCTCGCCGTCACCACGGAGGAGCGCCCCGAGCCCGCCGACCTGACCGTCACCGGCCCGGCCCGCGAGCTCTACCTGCTGCTCTGGAACCGGCTGACGGTCGAACAGGCCGAGCGGTCGGCCCGGGCCGGCGGGGCCGGACAGGTCGGGCAGACCGGCAGGGCCGGACAGATCGGAAAGGCCGGGCAGGTCGAACTCAGCGGCGACCGGAGCCTGCTCGACCTCTGGCGGGACAACGCCGCGGTCCGCTGAGCCCGGGACGCCGACCGGGCCCGGGAGCGACTCGGCGCACCCGGGCCGTCGGCCGGCCGTCTGAACACGGCGCGGCCCGGTCGGCCGTCCGGGAGCGGCTCAGCGCACCCAGGCCGCCGGCCGCTTCTCCAGGAAGGCCCGCATCCCCTCCTGCGCCTCCGCCGACCCGAACAGCCGCGCCGACAGCTGCACCAGCTCGTCCGCGTCCCGCTGGAAGGACCGCGCGACCTCTGCGTTGGCCAGCCGCTTCGACTCGGCCAGCCCCTGCGGCGAGCCCTGGCGCAGCGCGTCCAGCAGGCCCTTCAGCACCACTCCGGCGTCTTCGGTGGAGTCGGCCGCCCGGGTGATCAGGCCGATCCGGGCGGCCTCGGCGGCGTCGAAGACCTCACCGGTGAGGTAGTAGCGGGAGGCGGCGCGCGGCTCCAGCTTGGGGCGCAGCGGCAGCGAGATGACGGCGGGCGCGAGGCCGAGGCGGACCTCGGTGAAGGCGAAGGTCGCGGCCGGTCCGGCGACGGCGAGGTCCGCCGCACCGATCAGGCCGAGGCCGCCGGCCCGGGCGTGCCCGTCGACCACGGCGATCACCGGCTTGGTGCAGTCCACGATCGCCTTCTGCAGCTCGACCAGGCCGCGCGGGCCCACCGTCGGGTCCGCGCCGGTCGCCTCGGAGAGGTCCGCGCCCGCGCAGAACACCTTGCCGGTGTGGGTGAGCACCACCGCGCGGACGTCCCGGTCCGCCGCGGCCACCGCCAGTCCGGCGTGCAGCTCGGACATCAGGCGGGAGGAGAGCGCGTTGCGGTTGTGCGGCGAGTCGAGGGTGAGCGTGGTGACGGCGTCGGCGGTGCTGACGCGGACGAGGGGCTCTGCGCTGGTCATCGGCGTGGGCCTGCCTTCCGGCTGAGGGTGGGTCGGGCAGCGGGCGCGGTCCGGGGTGTCCGGGCCGCGGGTGCGGTCCAGGGGTGCCCGGACGGCGCCCGCACGACTCTGGCACGCCCACCCGCCCCTCGGCCAGAGCCAACCGCCGCCCGGCGCACCGGACCGTCCGTCGGCCGGACGGAAAACCGCTGGTGACGGCCGCCGCCCACCCGCCAGCATGGGCGCCATGACCACCGATTCCCCGGTCCTGCTGCTCGCCCCGCGGATCAACGACACCGGCCTCCAGCTGCGCACCGCCGCCGGTCTGCGCGGCCTGCGCGCGTTCACCGCGGCCTCCTGGCAGGCGCCGCGCGAACTGCTCGGCGCACCGGTGCACGTGTACGGCGGGCCGCTGTTCGGCGACGCGGTCGGCCGGGAGCTGGGCCTGGCCCTGCTGGAGCCGGCCGCGGACTGGCTGGCCCGGCTGCCGCTCGCGCTGACCGGCCGCCGGGTGTCCGCGACCACGCTGGCCAAGGCCCGTACGCTGACCGGCCCGGCCTTCGTGAAGCCGCCGGCCGACAAGCTGTTCGCCGCCCGGGTCTACCCCGACGGCGGCGCGCTGCCCGGTCCCGAGCTGCTGGACGGTGACACTCCGGTGCTGGTGAGCGAGGTGGTGCGGTTCCGCACGGAGTACCGGCTGTTCGTGCTGGACGGCGCGGTGCGGGCCGGCTCGCGCTACGCGGTGGACGGCGAGCTGTCCGTCGCACCGCTCGGGCGGAACAGGCAGGACAGGCGGGACGCGCAAGACGGGCAGGACGCTCGGGAGGAGCAGGACCTACAGGACGGGCGGGGCGACGCCGAGGTGACGGCCTTCGCCCGCGAGGTGCTGGCGGCCGCCGCCGAGCAGGCCCCGCTGCCGAGCGCGGTGGTGGTGGACGTCGGACGGACGGACCACGGCTGGGCGGTGGTCGAGGCCAACGCGGCCTGGGCCAGCGGAGGTTACGCGGCCGAGCCGGACGGCGTCCTGGACGTGGTGCTGCGCTCCTCCGGCCCGGCCGCGCAACTAGCCCGCGCCGACCGTCCGTTCCGCCGCGAACTGCCGAAGTGGTCCGCTGACCAGGCGGGTTGGCATCCTGCGGAGGCCGCCCGGGCGGCGCCCGGGCGGCGCCCGGACGGCGTCGGCGCTTGCGGCACCGGCTGCCGATGGCGCACGATCATGCGCCATGACCACCACGCACCTCACCCACATCGCCGAGCCGCCCGGAGTCGCCCCCGGGACGGGCTACACCCACGTCGTCACCGGCAGCGGTCGGCTGGTCCAGGTCTCCGGGCAGGTCGCCTTCGACGAGCACCGGAACCTGGTCGGCGAGGGAGACCCGAAGGCCCAGGCCCGTCAGGTCTTCGAGAACCTGCGCCGCTGCCTGGCCGCGGCCGGCGCGGACTTCTCCGACGTCGTCAAGTTCACCTTCTTCATGACGGACATCGCCCATCTCGCGGCGATCCGCGAGGCCCGCGACGAGTACCTGGCCGGCCTGCCGCTGCCGGCCGCCTCCGCGATGCAGGTCGCGGCGCTGTTCCGGCCGGGCGTCCTGATCGAGATCGAGGCGATGGCGATCGTCCGGGAGTAGCGCCCCCTCACGCCGACCGGAGTGGGGCCCCCTCACGCCGGCCGGACCAACGCGTCCCGCCGTCCGGCCCACCGGACGGCGGGGCCCATCGCCAGTCCCGCCGCCGCCACCACCGCGCCCAGGGCGGCCCACCCGAGCAGCCCGTAGCCGATCACGGCCGTGCTGACCACCGCCGGGCCGGCCATCATCGCGGCCGCCGAGCCCGCGTTGAACACCCCCTGGTAGGCGCCGTGGTGGCGCTCGCCCGCGAGGTCGTAGCTCAGCGCCCAACCGCCCGCCTGGCCCGACACCTCGGCGAGCGACTGCAGTCCGATCCCGGCGAGCGCGACGGCGGCGGCCAGGATCCCGGGCAGCCCGTGTGCGAGGGCGATGACCAGGCAGGAGGCGGCCAGCATCAGCCCGGCGCGGCGGCAGGCCCGGGCGGCGGCCGACCGTTCCCCGGTGCCCCGGGTGGCCCGCACCTGGAGGGCGATCACCATCAGGGTGTTGACGATGTAGGCGCCGGCGACGGTGATCCGCGGTGCGTCGGTCTGCTGGACGATCCACAGCGGGACGCCCACCTCCAGGACGGCGAACTGCAGACCGAGGACGGAGCACAGCGCGGTGACGGCCAGGAACGGGCCGTCGCGCAGCGCCGGGTTGCGCCGCCGGCCCCGCTCGACGCCCTTGCCGGCGGGGTCCGCGGGATCGGCCGTCCCGGCTCCGGCCGAGGGGACGGCCGTGACCGAGGGGACGGCCGTGACAGAGGGGTCGGCACTGACCGAGGGGACGGCCGTGACAGAGGGGTCGGCACTGACCGTTCCGGCCCCGGCCGAGTGCGCGGGCGGAGCGGCCCCCAGCACCGCGGGCAGCCGGTACAGCATCAGCGCGACGGCCACGTAGGAGACGGAGTCGGCCAGGATCGCCGCCAGGTAGACCGGCCGGGTGTCGAGCTGGAGCGCGAGCGCGCCGAAGCCCGTCCCCACGCAGATGCCGATGTTGGTCACCACCCGCAGGTAGCCCCGTCCGGCCACCCTGCGGTCGGCGGGCAGCACCTCGGCGTAGAGCGCGTTCCGTACGGCGGCCGCGCCCCGGTCGACGGCGGAGACGCCACAGGCCAGGGCGACGAAGGCCGGGTAGCTGTGCACCAGCGCGTACCCGGCGGTGCCCACGGCTTCCACCGAGACCAGCACCAGCAGGACCGGACGGGCGCCCCAGCGGTCGCCGGCCCGGCCGGCCGGCACGCTGGCGAGGACCCCGCACAGGCCGGCGGCGGTCATCCCGAACCCCAGCTGGGCGGCGCTGAGGCCGAGCACCCGGGTGAAGAACAGCACCGAGACGGACAGCGAGAGGCCGTTCCCCACCGTGTTGACCAGGGTGATCCCGGCCAGCCGGCGGACCGTCGGGTCGGGGTGCAGCCGGCGCCGGACGGTCTCGGGCAGGCGACCGGTCCGGCCGGCCGCGGGCATGGCCAGGGAGGGTGCGGAAGGCTCCGCCGGTGTGGTGGTCATGCCGTCGATTCCACCGCCGGGCGGGCCGGGCCGGATATTCCTTTAGGCCCTGGCTAAAACTAGGCTCTCCGGCTGGAACCCGGCCGTGGGCGCCGGGCAGTCGGCAGGAGAGCTCCCGTGCACCGCTTCACCCTTCGACTGGCCGATCTCGCCACCACCTGGTTCGCGTACTCCCCGATCCACGAGGCCGTGCTCAGCCTGCGGATGTGGACCCACCCCGGCCACTACTGGCTGCAGAGCCGGGCCTTCGAACAGCTCAGGCCCTCGTTCGAGCGACTGGATTCCCGACTGCTGCTCTCCCTGGTCGCCCGGAACCGCTGGGTGCCCGACTTCCTGACGCCCCGGCCGTCCTCCCCGACACCCGAGTTCCGCACCGAGCTCGCCACCGTCCGAGCGCTGCCGCCCGAGCTGCTGCGCACCGAACTGGAGCGGACCTTCCTGCCGCATGGGCAGCCGCTGCCCGCCCTGCTCGAAGCCGAACTGGTCGACCCAGAAAGGCTGTTGACCAGGATCTGTGACGCCCTGGCGGAGTACTGGGAGGCCTGCCTCGCGCCCACCTGGTGGCCGCAGGCCCGCGCGGCACTGGAGGCCGACCTGGTGTACCGGGCCCGGGTGCTCGCCCAGCAGGGCGCGGCGGCACTGTTCACCGACCTCGACCACCGGCTGAACTGGGCAGACGGCGTACTGTCGATCAACCGGCACTGGACGGACGGGGATGTGGAGACCGCCGTGGACGGTCGCGGA
The DNA here is from genome assembly GCF_042724935.1 of Kitasatospora sp. NPDC127060. Lineage (NCBI taxonomy): Bacteria > Bacillati > Actinomycetota > Actinomycetes > Kitasatosporales > Streptomycetaceae > Kitasatospora > Kitasatospora sp. NPDC127060. Next base: position 9,279 of record NZ_JBHXEG010000045.1, on the reverse strand, counting down.
CTGGTCCTCTGCCCGACCTTCTTCGTCCGGGGCGCGATCACCACCATCGACAACTCCCTTGCGCCGCAGATCAGTTACCCAGCACGCGGGCAGGCCGGGATGGCCGGCGGGGGCTCCCCGGCGCCGGCACACGCCCTGGCGGCGCTGGTCGGCGCGCCGAAGGCCCGGCTGCTCACACTGCTCGTCGAGCCGGCCTCCACCACCGAGCTCGCCTTCCGCCTCGGCGTCACGCCGGGCGCGGTCAGCCAGCACCTCTCCGTCCTGGCGGCCACCGGCCTGGTCACCCGGGCCCGGCACGGCCGCTCAGTGCTGTACCGGCGGAGCACGCTCGGAGACGAGCTGACGAGCTGACGAGCTGACACGCCACCCCCGGCCCCCGACAGGGCCGGCGCCCCTCCGCACCGGAAGGAGCGCCGGCTCGACACGCCGTACGGCCCCGCCCCGCCACACGCCCCCGCCCCGCCGTACGGCCCGCGCCGCTACCGCGAGGCCATCGCCATCAGCTTGCGCGCCGCCGGGTTCTGCCGCAGCAGCTGGGCGAAGGTGGTGTGTCCCTGGGTGGTCCGGGCGAAGGCCCGCCACGCCGCCGGCACCGAGGTCACCGCCACGTGGAACAGGTACGGCCGCCGCTCGAAGGCACCGAGCAGCTGCTTGCCCGCACGCATCTCCACGCCCAGCCCGGCCTTGATCGCGAACGCGTAGTTCAGCGCCTCGCGCCGCACCGAGGTCGCGTCACCCGCCTCCGCGACCCGCACCGCCCACTCGCCGGCCAGCCGGCCCGAGCGCAGCGCGTACGAGATGCCCTCGCGGGTCCACGGCTCCAGCAGCCCGGCCGCGTCCCCGGCGACCAGCACCCGACCGCGGGCGAGCGGCGAGTCCTCGGCCCGGCAGCGGGTCAGGTGCCCGGACTCGACCCGCGGGGCGAAGCCGGACAGGCCCAGCCGCCGGATGTAGTCGGCGAGGTACTGCTTGGTCCGCTCGCCGTCGCCGCGCGCCGAGATGACGCCCACGGTCAGGCTGCTGGTCTCGGTCTTCGGGAACACCCAGCCGTAACTGCCGGGCAGCGGGCCCCAGTCGAGGTGGATCCGGCCCGACCAGTCGGCGGCGACCTGCGGCGGCACCGGGATCTCCGCCTCCAGGCCGAGGTCGATCTGGTCGAACGTGACGCCGACGTGCCGGGCGATCCGGCTGGCGCTGCCGTCCGCGCCGACCACCGCGCGGGCCTCGAAGGTGCGCCCGTCGGCGGCTGTCACGACGGCCGTCCGGTGCTCGCCGCCGCGCTGCTCGACCCCGGTGACGGTCACTCCGGTGACCAGCACCGCCCCGGCCTGCTTGGCCGACTGCACCAGGCGCAGGTCGAACTCGTCCCGGTTGACCAGCCCGAACAGCATCCGCCCGGACCGGCGGGTCCGGGTGTACCGGCCGTCGTAGGCGAAGGTGACGGCGGACACCCGGTCCTGCAGCGGCAGTTCGAAGTCCGGCGGCAGGCTGTCCCGGGACGGGCCGATGATGCCGCCGCCGCAGGTCTTGTACCGGGGGTGCTCGGCCTTGTCGAGCAGCAGCACCCGGCGGCCCTGCGCGGCGGCGGCGTACGCGGCCGAGGATCCGGCTGGTCCGGCGCCGACCACCACGACGTCCCAGACGCCGTCGGGCGGCACCGGCGCCTCGTCGAGCGGGCTGTTGAGCGGGCTACGGGAATCAGGGCTTCCGGAGTCAGTCACGTCGAGCAATCCTATGCGTCCGATCACCGGCACGGACGCCGCACCGCCCACCGGCCCAGAAGCTCCCCGGAAGCTCCCGAGGGGCTCCGCCTATGATCGGCGGTACCCCAACCGACCGCCTCCGCCCGTACCACCCCCCGGGCGGACCGTCCCCTCCGGAGCCCCGATGTCACAGCCCCTGGCCGACGCCGTCCGGTCCCTGATGGACCGTGCCCGCACCGACCTCGCCGAGCTGGTCGCCTTCCCGTCGGTCGCCGACCCGCGCCAGTTCCCGGTCGAGGAGTGCCAGAAGGCCGCGCAGTGGGTCGCCGAGGCCTTCGCCGCCGAGGGCCTGACCGGGATCCGGCTGCTGGACACCCCGGACGGCACCCAGTCCGTCTACGGCGAACTGCCCGGCCCGGAGGGCGCACCGACCGTCCTGCTCTACTCCCACTACGACGTCCAGCCGCCGCTGGCCGAGGACGACTGGCTCAGCCCGGCCTTCGAGCTGACCGAGCGCGACGGCCGCTGGTACGGCCGCGGCGCCGCCGACTGCAAGGGCAACATCCTGATGCACCTGACCGCCCTGCGGGCGCTGCGCCAGGTGTACGGGGACGGCTACCCGGTCAGCCTGAAGATCATCGTGGAGGGCTCGGAGGAGCAGGGCACCGGCGGCCTGGAGCGCTACGCCGAGGCCCACCCCGAGTTGCTCGCCGCCGACGCCATCGTGATCGGTGACACCGGCAACTTCGCCCCCGGCCTGCCCACCGTGACGGCCTCGCTGCGCGGCATGACGGTGGTCGAGGCCTCGATCACCACGCTGGCCGGCAACCTGCACTCCGGTGCCTTCGGCGGCGCCGCCCCGGACGCGCTGCAGTCGCTGGTCAGGGTGCTCGCCTCGCTGCACGACGACAAGGGCGACGTCGCGGTCGCCGGGCTGGCCTCGGACCAGACCTGGGAGGGCGTGCAGTACCCGGAGGAGCAGTTCCGCGCCGACGCCAAGGTGCTCGACGGCGTCGCGCTGACCGGCACCGGCACCGTCGCCGACCGCCTGTGGGCCCGCCCGGCCGTCACCGTCCTGGGCATCGACGCCCCGCCGGTGATCGGCGCCACCTCCTCCGTGCAGTCCGCCGCCAAGGCCCTGATCAGCCTGCGCGTCCCGCCGGGCATGAGCTCGGACGACGCCCAGGACGCCCTGGTCGCCCACCTGGAGGCGCAGGTCCCGCTCGGCGCCCATCTGACGGTCAAGCGCCAGGGCAACGGCGCGCCGTTCCGCGCCGACACCGACGGCCCGGCCTACGAGGCGATGGGCGAGGCGATGGCCGAGGCCTTCGGCACCGCGATGGTCGCGGCCGGCGAGGGCGGCTCGATCCCGCTCTGCAACACCCTGCGCTCGCTCTACCCGCAGGCCGAGATCGTGCTGATCGGCGTCGAGGACCCGACCACCCAGATCCACGCCGTCAACGAGAGCGTCGACCCGCGGGAGCTGGAGCGGATGGCCCTCACCGAGGCCCTGTTCCTCCGCCGCTACGCCGAACTGCGCACCGCCTGACCGCAGTTCGACCCGGCCCGGGCCGCCCGCCACCCCACCCGGCGGGCGGCCCCGACCGCCGCCTTGCCCACCACTACACCGAACTGCGGACCCTCTCAGGGGAGTTCGCACCGGCCCCGGGCCGTCCGCCACCCCACCGACGGGCAGCCGCGACCACCGCCGCGTACCCGACCGCCCCCACCGCGAGCCCGGCCCCGGCCCCGAAGCACACCTCCGGAACGAGGTTGCGCCGCAACGGGCTCAGCCGGTGCAGCACCCCGACCGCGGTCGCCACCCCCAGCGCCGCGACGCCGGCCCGCCGGGTCCGCGGCGCGAGCCGCACGGCCGGCCGCACCGGCTCGACGGCCCGCACCGCCCCCGCCGCCCAGCCGCCCAGCGCGGCCAGCGCGAGCGCCGAACTCCCGTACTGCAGCGCCTCGTAGACCGGGACACCGGCCACCTTCCGATCCAGTACGGGCAGCAGCCGCACCCCCAGCCGGCCGCCGTGGGTGAACGCGTCCCAGCCGACATGGGTGAACGCACCGACCGCCGCCGAGGCCAGGAACCACGCCGCGTCCACGCTCCCGGCGCCCGAGCCCCGCCGGACCGTCAGCGCCTCCGCCCCGCCCGCCCACCGCTCGGGCAGCAGCCCCACCAGCGGCGCCCGCAGCAGCCCGTGCCACCCCGCCACCAGCGCACCGGCGATCGCCACGTCCAGCGTCGGCACCGCCCACCAGGCGTGGGTCAGCCCGCCGTGCCCGTACACCCCGGGCAGCAGCGACTCGGCGAAGAACGGCACATCCGGCGCCATCGACCCGGCCACCAACGCCGAGGCCACCAACGGCCCGCGCCGCCCGGCGGCGCGCAGCAGGGGCAGGACGGCGGCGGGGTGGCTCAGCGTGAACGGCATGCCCCCATCCTGGCGCCCGCACCGCCCGCCCCACCAACCGGGGCCGCCCGCCCCGCGCGCCACGGCCGTCCCCCGGGCGGACCCTAAACGGCCTCCGCCGTACTGGCCAGGCCCAGCGCCACCCGGCTCCCCGCCTCCAGGTACCGCAGTTCCCCGCTGCGCCGGGCGTCCAGCGCGGCGGCGAGGCGCTGCAAGCGGCTCGGCGGCAGCAGGTCGGCCGCCTCCTCCAGGGTGACGAACCGGCAGCCGCGCAGTTCCTCCTGCTGCAGCAGGAGGTTCCGCCGGCCCGCGTCGTTCAGCAGCCCGCCGTCGTACATCAGCCGGAGCCCGCCGCGGCGTGGGCCGGTGCGGGGCTCCCAGTCGACGGCGAGCAGGCGCAGCACGGAGGGGTCGAGCCGCAGCCCGAGTTCCTCGGCGGTCTCCCGCAGGGCGGCGTCGGTGGGGGCCTCGCCGCGTTCGACCACGCCGCCGGGGAAGTCCCAGTCGGGCTTGTAGACCGGGTCGACGAGCAGCACCCGGTCCTGCTCGTCGAAGAACAGCACGGCCGAGGCCACGGTGTCCCCGGTCGGATCCTGGGCCTGGACGATCGGGCAGCGCGCGGCGCCGACCCGGACCAGCTCGGCGATCCGGTGCGCGGTCTCGCGCGGGGTGAGCGCGCTGCTGTCGATCATCCGGGCGTCGCCGACCAGCCAGCGGCGGGCGGCCCGGTAGCGGGGCAGGTGCTCCAGGCACCAGGTGCGGACCCGCTCGCTGCCCTCGGGGTCACCGGGGCATTCCTCGCGGTGCGCGATGCGGTCACGCAGGATCGTTTCTTCTGGGTCCAGCACGAAGTGGTGCACCGTGATCCCGTGCGCGGCGAGGTCGCCGAAGATCTCGTCCCGGTAGTCCTCTCTGAGCAGGGTCATCGGCACCACCAACGGCCCGCCGACCTCACCGAGCAGCGCGGCCGCGGTCTCCGGCACCAGCCGGCGCCAGGCCGCGAGGTCCTGGAAGTCGGACACCGTGGCCAGCCGGTCGGCCGGGAGCATCCGGCGCAATCCGAAGCCCACCAGCTCGGGATCGAAGAGCACGCTCCCGGGCAGCAGTTTCACCAGCTCGCGGCAGGCGCTCGTCTTGCCCGCCCCGAATGTGCCATTGACCCAGACGATCACAACGTCCCCTGCCCTCGACTTGCCCCGATGCCGTTCGCACCGGGCAGCGCCCCCGTCGGCCGAACCAGCGCCACCCGTGGTGGTACCCGCGGTACGCCGCTCCCCAAAACTGCTCGCCGCGCCCGCCCGCGCGCCCCGGCCCGCCCCTTGACAGCGGCATGTGCCCAGGCCACGGGCCCGGTGCGGATATATGAGGACCGGCCGCCATCAAAGCCGCACTCTGCCGCCATCGCCTGCGCACAGGAAGTCGGACCGGCCGACTTTCCGTGCGCGCCCCACCCGTACGCCGCTCGCGCCGCCCCTGCGCCCTTCCGCTCCCCCGCCCACCCCCGACCCCCCGACCCCCGACCCCCGGTCGAACCGCCCCTGACCGCGCGTCGGGGCGCCCGGACCGGTCGGCCCGGGCGCCCCGCGCAGGTGCGCTACGGTCGGCCCATGTACGCCGGGTAGTACCCGCTGCTGATCCCCGAGGTCCGGATCAGCGTCCCCGGCCGCGCGGCCTCCACGTACTGGTTGTTGCCCAGGTAGATCGCCACGTGCTGGATGCCCCGCGCGGTCCCGTCCGGGGACCAGAACAGCAGGTCACCGCGGCGCAGCTGGCTCGCCGTGATCGGCGTGGTCGCCGCGTACTGGTCGTTGGCGACCCGCGGCAGACTGATCCCGCCGCGCCGGAAGGCCTGCTGCACCAGGCCCGAGCAGTCGTAGCCGTCCGGCCCGTTGCCCGCGGTCCGGAACGGCTTGCCCAGCTGGGCGAGCGCGTACTCCACCGCGGTCTCGACGTCCCGGTCCTCGGCCACCTGTTGGGAGCCGCCCGAAGAACCGGACGAGGACGAGCCGGACGAGGAGGAGCCGCCGGTCCGCTGCAGGTAGACGTCGTAGTGGGAGGTCCAGCGCCACTCCCCCTTGCTGTTCTTGAACCAGTAGCGGGAGCCGTCCCAGCCCTGCTTGATCCCGCCGTTCGAGGACTTCGAGGACTTCGCCGGGGACGACGACTTCGACGACTTCGACGAGGACTTCGCCCCGCCGGTCCGCGCCAGGTACACGTTGTAGTGGGTGGTCCAGCGCCACTGCCCCTGGCTGTTCTTGAACCAGTACCGCGAGCCGTCCCACCCGGCGTGCGCCGGCGCCCGCTCGGCCGCGGCGGGGCTCACGCCGGTGCCGAGGCCGATGGTCCCCGCGCCGACCGCGATCACGGCCGCCATGCCTATCCCCCGACGGATCCGCGCGGCCCTCGAGGGACGGGCGGATCCGCCGGAGCGGGCGGGGGTGGCGGGGGCGTGCGGCCCGGTCGGTTCGTCGGCGGCATCCGGCGCGCCGGTGTTGACGGTGGTCATCCTGCTGACTTCCTTCACTGCTGCGAACGCACTGCGGCGTACGGCCGCCGAACGGTCGACTGCGGAAACTGCTGCGGACACGCGGTACGCCCCGGCGGGGCCGGTACGTACGCTCGGCAGACTCCCGTCCGACAAGCCGCGGCCTCCGGTCGTACGACCGGGAGCCTCGGCGCCTCGCCCGGGATTCAGTTCTGCCTGCGTGTCACGTTAGGCACGCGTCCGCTCACGGCGCGCAGTGGAGTGCGCCAAAGGAAGGTTTCCGCCGGGCGGCTGCCGACGGCGCATCAGAGTGAACCCCCGTCACCGGCCGACGTGTCGACACCCCTTCGTCAGCGCCCTTCGGCCTCCGCCAGCAGCTGCTTCTTGAGCACCTTCCCCAGCGCGTTCCTGGGCAGTTCGGGCACCAGGACGACTCGGCGCGGCCGCTTGTGCACCGACAGCCGATCCGCCACGAAGGCCGTCAGCTGTTCCCCCGTCACGGCGCCGTCCGGGACGACGTAGGCGACGATCGCCTGTCCGAGGTCCTCGTCCGGCGCGCCGACCACCGCCGCGTCGGCGACCGCCGGGTGGTCGCGCAGCGCGGCCTCCACCTCGCCGGCGCCGATCCGGTAGCCGCCGCTCTTGATCAGGTCCACCGAGGCGCGGCCGACGATCCGGTGGAAGCCGTCCGCCCCGATCACCGCGACGTCCCCGGTGCGGAACCAGCCGTCCGCCGTCCAGGCCTCGGCGTCGGCGTCCGGCCGGTTGAGGTAGCCGCTGAACAGGGTGGGCCCGGCGACCTGCAGCTCACCGACGCTCTCCCCGTCGTACCGGACCGGCTCCCCGTCCTCGCCGACCAGCCGGGTGCGCACCCCCTCCACCGGCAGCCCGACACTGCCGGGCCGCCGCTCGCCGTCGGCCCGGGTGCTGACCGTGATCAGCGACTCGGTCATCCCGTAGCGCTCGATCGGGGCGTGCCCGGTGAGCGCCGCCAGCCGCTCGAACACCGGCACCGGCAGCGGCGCGCTGCCGGAGACCAGCAGCCGGGCGGAGGCCAGCCGCCCGGCGGCCTCGCGGTCCGCCGCCAGCCGGGACCACACGGTGGGCACGCCGAAGTACAGGCTGCCGCCCGCCGCCGCGTACCCGTCCGGGGTGGGTCGGCCGGTGTGCACCAGCCGGCTGCCGGTGCGCAGGGCGCCGAGCACGCCGAGCAGCAGCCCGTGCACGTGGAACAGCGGCAGGCCGTGGACGAGGGTGTCCTCGGCGGTCCACTGCCAGGCGGCGGCGAGGGCGTCCAGGTCGGCGGCGATCGCCGCCCGCCGGATCACCGCGCCCTTGGGCGCGCCGGTGGTGCCCGAGGTGTAGAGCACGAAGCCGGTCGCATCGGCGGCCGGCTCGGCGTACCCGGTCGCCGAGCGCTCGGCGGTGTCCACGGGCAGGGCCGCCACCGACGCGCCGTCGGGCGCGGCCTCCCCGGCGGCGTGCGCCAGCAGCGCCGCGCCCGAGTCGCGCAGGATGTGCTCGCGCTCCTTGGGGCCCGAGTCGGGCGGCAGCGGCACCACCGGGACGCCCGCCAGCAACCCGCCGACCACGGCGACCACCGTCTCCACGGTGGGCCGGGCGAGCACCGCGAGCGCGGGTGCCCCGGCCACCCGGTCGGCCACCGCGGTCGCCGCGCCCAGCAGCTCCTCCCGGGAGAGCGCCCGGCCGTCGACCCGCAGCGCGTCCGCCGCGTCGCCGTGGCCACCCTGAAGTGCCGTCAGCAGTGCCATGCTTCCGTCCTCGCCCTCGTCCTCGCACCGGTCGCGCCGCGGGCTCCCGCGCCCGGGCACCGTCCGGCCGACTCTACGGGCCGGCGCGCCGCTCCCCGCCGCCCGGGGCACGACGACGGAGGGCGCGGCACCGAGCACCCGGTACCACGCCCTCCAGTCTCGGAGCCCGTCCTCGACGGGCCCTACCCGCGGGATCAGCCCTTGCGGGCCTTCACCTCGGTGGTGAGCTGCGGCAGCACCGCGAAGAGGTCGCCGACCACGCCGTAGTCGACCAGCTCGAAGATCGGGGCCTCGGGGTCCTTGTTGACGGCCACGATGGTCTTCGACGTCTGCATGCCGGCCCGGTGCTGGATGGCGCCCGAGATGCCCGCCGCGACGTACAGCTGCGGGGAGACCTGCTTGCCGGTCTGGCCGACCTGCGAGCTGTGCGGGTACCAGCCGGCGTCGACGGCGGCGCGCGAGGCACCGACGGCCGCGCCCAGCGCGTCGGCGAGCTCCTCGACCACGCCGAAGCCCTCGGCGGCACCGACACCGCGGCCACCGGAGACCACGATCGCGGCCTCGGTCAGCTCGGGGCGGCCGGTCGAGACGCGCGGGGTGCGCGAGGTGACCTTGGCGGCGTTGCCGGTGAACTCCACCGACACGTTCTCCACCGCGCCGGCGGCCGCGGCGGCCTCCGGGGCGACGGCGTTCGGCTTGACCGTGATGACCGGCACGCCCTTGGTGACCTTGGACTTCACCTGGAAGGACGCGGCGAACACCGACTGGGTGGCGACCGGACCGCCGTCGCCGGCCTCCAGGTCGACGGCGTCGGTGATGATGCCGGAGCCGAGGCGCAGCGCGACGCGGGCGGCGACCTCCTTGCCCTCGCCGGAGGAGGTCACCAGGACGGCGGCCGCGTC